>JAKAVC010000069.1 GCA_021817345.1 Deltaproteobacteria bacterium
GTCAATCATGGCTCGGGAGCTGGGATGGGACCGTGCGCGCGAAGAGGCCGAAGTCCGGGATTTCATGCATGACATGGAACGGCGACGGAGCCCCTGATGGCGGCGCGAGAATCGAAGGCCGCCCGAGTCGCGCGCGCCGGGCGCATCGCCGCTACGCTTGCGCGTCTTTATCCCGAGGCCCGGGTCACCCTCGACTTCAAGACTCCATGGCAGCTTCTCGCCGCGACAATCCTGTCCGCCCAGTGCACCGACGAGCGGGTCAACGTGGTTACGCCCGCCTTATTCCGCAGATATCCCGACCCTCAGGCGACCGCTGCGGCCGACGTCCGCGACCTGGAGCGGTTGGTCGTGACGACAGGCTTCTTCAGGCAAAAGGCGCGCTCGCTCAAGGCCGCCGCGAAGCAAATCGTCGAGCGCTATCGCGGCGAGGTGCCCGCGTCGATGGATGAACTGGTGAAATTGCCCGGGGTTGGCCGCAAAACCGCCAACGTGGTCCTCGGACACGCTTTTGGAATTCCCGGGCTCGCCGTCGATACCCATGTGGGGCGTGTTGCGTATCGGCTCGGGCTGACCCGCGAGAGCGATCCCGACAAAATAGAAGCCGATTTGCGCGAACTCCTGCCGCCAGAGCAGTGGACGGCGTTCTCGATGCGGCTGATTTTGCACGGGCGAAGGGTGTGCGTCGCACGAAAGCCGCGATGTGCCGAGTGCGCGCTCGTCGCCGACTGCCCCACGACGGGAGTTTCCAACTTTCGCTAGCGAAAGAAGCGTAAACTGAACATTTTCGCTTTTGGCAAGTCCTGTTTCCTCAAGATGTCGCGTGATCCAGCTTGTCCAGCCGAAAGCAAATATGAACAAAGCCCACCCCGTATTTGAAGTGCCGGATTGACGTGCAATAATCCACCCTTGCATATGCCCCCTCATGGCGGCGGTAGCGGGGGTGGTTTCTGTGAAAATTCGGGTCGACGATATTACGGCCGAGGCGAAGGAGCTTTCCTTCGAAGAGGCGCAGACGCAGGTCAATTTGCTTCTCGAGAGCGAACCGCTCAGGGAATATCGAATCGAAGGGCCGATCGACGTGAAGGTTTCGTACTATCGCGCGGGCACTGAGCTGTTCTTCGCCGGAAGCCTGCACGCCTCGACCCACGCGGTGTGCGCCCGATGCGCGGAAGAATTCGTACTGCCGAGCGAGCGCGCGTTTCGCTTCGTGCTTACACCCAGGGCGGCAGGTTTAGGCGAAGAGGCCGGCCTCCACGCCGAAGACTTGGAGTTCTCGCTTTACGAGGGCGACGAAATCGACCTGTCGCCGCTTGTGCGCGAGCAGTTTTTGCTCTCGCTGCCGACGCGCCCGCTTTGCGCCGACGAATGCCGCGGACTCTGCCCGCACTGCGGCGTCAATCTCAACCTGGCTCAATGCGGCTGCGGGGCGGAACCTTTCGACCCGAGGTTTGCTCCGCTTCGCGGCCTCAAGCTCGGCCGCTTCTGAAATCCAACTTCAAGGCAGGAAATTATCCCTCATGCAGGCACCCAAAAGACGAACCTCGAAATCCAAGCGCAACAAGCGCCGCGCTCACGATTCGTTGCTGGCGGTCAACCCGGGGACGTGTTCGCAGTGCGGTGAGCCCGCGATGCCGCATCGCGTATGCCGTCATTGCGGCACCTACCGCGGACGCCAACTTGCCGAGACCACGGAATAGCGGCGGCTTTCGGAGCAGCCCGTGAGAATCGCGCTCGACGCGATGGGGGGCGACCTGGCCCCGAAGGTGACCGTTGAGGGAGCTGTCCTCGCGGCGCGCGACTTCGGAGCCGAGGTTATCCTGGTCGGCGTGCGTGAGACGCTCGAACGCGAACTCGCCGCGCACGACACCACCGGCCTCTCGCTCCGAATCGTCCACGCGCCCGAGGTGGTGACAATGGACGACTCGCCCCTTGAGTCGGTCCTGGGAAAACCGCTTTCGTCGATTCACGTCGGACTCGAAATGGTCAAGCGTGGCGAGGCGCACAGCTTCGTAAGCGCCGGCAACTCGGGCGCCGTGATGGCGGCGGCGATGGCGATTCTGGGCAACCTGCCGCGGGTCGATCGCCCCGCAATAGCGTCGCCCGCGCCGGCCGCCGGCGGTCATACCCTGCTTATCGACGCGGGAGCCAACCTCGAAGTAAAGCCGCTTAGCCTCGCGCAGTTCGCCGTGATGGGGAGCGTCTATTGCCGCCGGGTGCGCGGAGTGGCGCGTCCGCGGGTCGGAATACTCTCGAATGGCGAGGAAAGCTCCAAAGGCACCGACCTGACCCGCGCCGCCGCGGCGATGCTGCGCCAGGCTTCGGCGGACATCAACTATATCGGCTACGTCGAAGGCCGCGATATCAACCGCGGCAAGGCTGACGTGGTCGTGACCGACGGATTCACCGGCAACGTCGCGCTCAAAACGATGGAAGGCTTCGCCGCCTTTCTACTCGGCAATCTGCGTGAGGTCTTCGGTGCGAACTGGCGCGGCAAGCTGGCCTATCTGCTTGTCAGGAAATCGCTCGGCGCAATCCGCGAGCGTCTGGACCCCTACGAATACGGCGGGGCTCCGCTTCTCGGCGTCAACGGCGTTACGATAATAGCCCACGGCTCGTCCCCCGCCCGCGCGATCCGCAACGCGCTTCGCGCCGCCGGCAACGAAGCGCTGGTCCGCCAGGTCAACAGCGAAATCTCGGAAATCCTCGGCAAGTACGAATTCGCCGCCACCGCGAAACAGGGCGGCAAGGGCTTCAAGGGGATGTTCGCGCGCATGCGTGAGCGGCTTCATCGCCACAACGCTCGCGAGGCCGAAGGCCACGCCGCCGGGTCTGGCGCTTCCGAGGGCAGCGGGGAACTTGCGCGTGCCAAGCCCGACCGCGATGCCCATCATGAGCCTATGCGCCTCGAGCCGGCTCCGGGCGTGAGTGAATCTTCGCGCGGCAACGGCGGCAAGCCAGAATCGTCCGCCGCCCGCAAGGATAGCTCCGGCCCGGCCACCGATTCGCTTGCCAATCATCCGGAGAATTCCGCTTCGGAAGCGGATGCCGCCGGCGGCGAAGAGCAGTCGGCGGGAAGCGAACGCCCCGAGGACAAGCATTCCTGACCAACCGGAGAGAACCTTCAGATGAAACTTGCCTTTTTGTTTCCCGGGCAGGGGTCGCAGCGCGTCGGAATGGGCGCGGAACTTGCCCAGAATTTTCCCGACGCTCGCGACACGTTCGAAGAGGCCGATGAGGCGCTCGGGTTTGCGCTCTCGCGGCTGTGCTTTGAAGGACCCGAGGACGAACTCAGGCTTACCATCAACACTCAACCCGCCCTGGTCGCGGTCGAAATCGCGGCGCTCAGGGTTTTCCAGGCCGAATACGGCCTCAAGCCCGAGTTTGCCGCCGGCCACAGCCTCGGCGAATACAGCGCGCTGGTCGCCGCCGGCGCGCTCAAATTTGCCGACGCGGTGCGCGTCGTGCGCGAGCGCGGGCGGCTGATGCAGGAGGCGTGTCCCGCGAGTCAGGGTGCGATGGCGGCGTTGATCGGGCTCGAACCCGAGGTCGTTGACGAGGTCTGCGCGAAGGTCTCGACTGGTGGCCAAATCGCGGTCCCGGCCAATCTCAACGCGCCAGGCCAGATTGTCGTCGCGGGCCATGCGGGACCGGTCAGGCGCGCGATCGAAATCGCCAGGGAGCGCGGCGCCACGATGTCGGTCGAACTCAAGGTGAGCGCCCCGTTTCATTGCCCGCTGATGCAGCCGGCGCGTGACGGGATGGCCGCCGTGCTTGAGTCGGTCGAGGTTTCACCACTCAAATTCCCGGTGGTTTCCAACGTGACCGCTCAGCCCAACAGCGATCCCGAGCGGGTGATTCCGCTTTTGCTCGAGCAGATAACCTCGCCGGTCCGATGGCATTCCTCGATGGAGACGCTTGGGCGGGCGGGGGTGACTGACGCGGTGGAATTCGGATGCGGCCGGGTGCTGGCCGGGCTGATGCGCCGAATCAATCGCAACGTGCGCGTGCGTCCGCTCGAGGACCTCGCCTCGCTCAAGGCGATTGGCGAGGCGATAGCCGAGGCCAGAGCGTAAGGCGCGACGGAAACGAAAGCGGCTAAGCCGCCGCTCTCGAGACCCTCGCGTGGCAACTTGCCTACTTGAGCTCAAGTCCTTATGCTGCCGACTTGACTTCAACCGGCTGGGAGCAAAACCTACCGGCACGGTGTCGCTGTGGGGAGCAGGGTTGCGGACGAACCTGCGGCCGCTTCCGCCGACCGGCGAAACTATAAGAAGGCATAACCAGCGGCCCTGCTCATGGGGCCAGCAGGAGGAACGGGAGCACGATGGCTCAGGACATCGAAAACAAGGTGCGTGAGAAAATCGCCGAGCAACTGGGCGTTGCCGCCGACGAAATCACGCCTGATTCGTCTTTCATCGAGGACCTTGGTGCCGACTCGCTCGATATCGTCGAGCTGGTCATGGCGCTCGAAGAGGAGTTCAACATCGAAATTTCAGACGAGGACGCCGAGAAAATTCGGACCGTCAAGGACGTTGTCAGCTACATCGAGGCTCATCGCGGCTGAACTCGGGCCCGGCGCCCGCGCGGCATCTATCGAAGACGGCGCGTCCGCGCGTCGCGCCGTCTTCTCCCCTCGACACCTTCGACAGATTCAGCCCTATCCGCGGCGCCTGCCGCCTGTGCCCGTGGCGCGACAGAGTTGAGCCATGCGCTGTCCATTCTGCCGCAATCGCGGAAACCGGGTCGTTGATTCGCGCCTGTCGGGCGACGGCGCGACTATCCGCCGGCGCAGGATGTGCAGCGCGTGCAAGAAGCGCTTTACAACTTACGAACGGGTCGAAGAAAGCGCTCCGATGGTGGTCAAGAAGGACGGCAGGCGCGAGCCGTTCGAACGCTCCAAGATTGTCGCCGGAATCAAGCGCGCCTGCGAAAAACGCCCGGTCTCGATGGAAACAATCGAGCAGATAGCCGATCGGGTCGAGGCCGCGGTCGCGGAGAGCGGCGAGCGCGAAAGCGCCAGTTCCTTTATCGGCGAGATCGTGATGAATGAGCTGCACCGGATCGATCAGGTCGCCTACGTGCGCTTCGCTTCCGTATATCGATCGTTCAAGGATATCGAAGAGTTCATGCGTGAACTCGAAGACCTGATTCGTCTGCGCAAGGACAGCCCCGGGCGCGAGGCCTCGATGCGCGCCAAGAAGGGCGACACCGCGCCCTGAACTTTTCCGATGACCCGGCTTCGCGACCCCGAAACCGATCGCCGCTTCATGGGCGAGGCGCTTGAGCTTGCGCGCTCGGTACTCGGACTGACCTCGCCAAATCCCGCGGTTGGATGCGTGATCGTGCGCGGTGGGCGCGTCGCAGGCCGGGGCGCGACCGCCCCGGGCGGACGCCCCCACGCCGAAACCGTCGCGCTCGCCGAGGCCGGCGCGAGGGCGCGCGGCGCAACCGCCTACGTTTCCTTCGAGCCGTGCGCCCATTTCGGACAAACGCCTCCCTGCGCGCGGGCGCTGGTCGAGGCGGGTATCGCCCGCGTGGTGGTGGGATGCGTCGATCCGTTTCCGAAGGTGCGCGGGCGCGGTATCGCAATCCTCAAGCGAGCCGGAATCGAAGTTTCGGGCGGCGTGCTTGAACAGGAGTGCCGCGCCCTCAACGAGGGATTCATCACCCGCGTCGCCACGGGACGGCCGTTCGCGATTTTGAAGCTCGCCGCGACGCTCGACGGGCGGATCGCGGCAGCGGGCGGCGACTCGCGATGGATAAGCTCGACGCCCTCGCGCGAGATGGTGCATCGATGGCGCCGCGAGGCCGACGCGGTGATGGTCGGCGCGGGAACCGTACTTGCCGACAATCCGCGCCTGACGTGCAGAATCGAGGGCGGACGCGATCCGGTCAGGGTGATCGTTGACGGGCACCTGAGGGCTCCGGCCGACGCACGGGTTTTTACCGAGCGTTCCAATGCCCCGGCGATCCTGGTCACAACCCGCGCGAATCTGGAGCGGGCGCGAATCCGCTACGGCTCCGCACGGGTCGAGGTGCTTGGCGCGCCAACCCGCTCGGGCGAGCTCGCTCTCGATGACGTGATGGAGGAATTCGGGCGGCGCGGATGGTGCAAGGTGCTTATCGAGGGCGGAGCCCATCTTGCGGGCGCCGCGCTCAGGCAGAAAATTGTCGATCGGGTCGCGCTCTTCCTTGCTCCGCGGATCCTCGGATGCGGTCTTGCGGCCGTCGAGGGACTCGGCTTCGACAAGGTCAAGCGCTCGATTCGGCTCGCCGGTCTCAGCGCGCGTCCGGTCGGAGACGACTGGCTGCTCGAAGGACGCCCGGTGGTTGGATTGAAGGCCCGATGATACTATCGTCAGATTGGTAAGAGGGTATGCCTGACACGATGTTTGAACAGGTCTTCGCCCGTCTGCGAGACGGCCAGATGGTCGTCATGGTGCCCGACGAGAGCGAGGATGCCGAAGGCGACGTCGTGATGGCGGCCGAGGCGGTTACGCCCGAGCACGTCAACTTCATGGCGCGCGAGGCGCGTGGCGTCGTGTCGGTCGCGCTGCCCGAGAAGCGGATGCGTGAACTTGGCATCCCGCTGGCCCTGTCGAGCGACACTAATCCGCTTGCCGAGCAGGCGGGCGCGCTGATCGAGGCGCGCGAAGGCGTGACCACCGGTATTTCCGCAGCCGACCGCGCCCGGACGATCCAGGTCGTCGCGTCGCCCCGCTCGGGTCCGGAGGATCTCGTGATGCCGGGACACGTTCTGCCGCTGATGGCGCTGAGCGGGGGCGTGATGGTCCGAATGGGCCGGGCCGAGGGCGCGGTTGACCTGGTGCGCGCCGCGGGGCTAAGGCCGTGCGCCGTGCTGTGTGCGATTCTCGATGAAGAAGGGAAGGCCGCGACGCTTGGCGAACTTCGCCAGTTCGCCGAGCGCCATTCGATGCCAATCGCGTTCACGCGCGATCTGGTTTCTTACCGGCTGACCAACGAGACCCTGGTTCAGCGCGCCGCCGAGGTTCCCTTTGCGACCGAAAGGGGCGAGTTCCGGGCGGTCGTGTTCCGCAATATCGTCGATGGCCGCGAGCATCTGGCGCTCGTCAAGGGCAATGTCGGCGGAAACCGGCCCGCGCTCGTGCGGCTTCATTCGGAGTGCCTTACCGGCGACGTCTTCGGGTCGCATCGATGCGACTGCGGGGAGCAACTGGTGGAATCGATGGAGCGGATACTGGCGTCCGACGCGGGCGTGATTATCTATCTCCATCAGGAAGGCCGCGGAATCGGGCTCGGCAACAAGATAAGGGCCTACGCGCTTCAGGACACCGGACTCGACACGGTCGAGGCGAACCTGGAGCTTGGGTTCGAAGAGGATTTGCGCGACTATGGAATCGGCGCGCAGATCCTGCGCGACCTTGGCGTCGGCGAAGTCAGGCTTCTCACCAACAATCCGCACAAGATCGAGAGCCTGAGGCGCTACGGTGCAATCGTGACCCGCGTTGCGCTCGAAGTCGCGCCGCGCGAAGGCAATATCAACTATCTGCGCACCAAGAAGGAAAAGCTCGGCCATCTCTTTTCGGACCTGAAACTGATCACCTGATTTTTCTCTGGAGAAAGTCGCCGCGCGGTGGATGCCGCGCAGGGCGGCGTCCTCGGGTTATGGGAGTTAGACACATCGGCCGCGAGCTTGCGCTCAAGGCCTTATATAGAATCGACATCTGCGGTGGCGCGTCGAAGGAGGATTTGGCGATCTTCTTCGGCAATTTTCCCTGCGACGAGCGCGCCCGGCAATTTGCCGAAGGTCTTATCGAGGGAGTCAGACGCGACCAGCGCGAACTCGACGGCTATATCGCCGACGCGCTCGAGCATTGGTCGGTCAAGCGGCTTTCGCGTATAGATCACAATATCCTGCGTCTGGCCGTGTGGGAGCTTTTGAAGCTCGAAGACGTGCCCGCCAGGGTTACCATCGACGAGGCTATCGAGCTTGCGAAAACTTACGGCGATCAGGAGTCGGGCCGCTTCGTGAACGGCGTGCTCGACCAGATCGCCGAGCGGCTCAACCTGAAGCGCAAGCGTGAAGAACGGACGTCCGGCAAATCCGCTTAGGGCCGACTCGCGGGTCGCGCTTCCGGCCTTGTGCGTCGCGGAACGCGGCTACCGGTTCGCGGCCTCTTCGGCCATCAATCCGCCGAGCAACGCGCATACCGTTTACTTCGTAAAGTTCGCCAACCCGACCCGGATAACCGGGGTCGGGGAGCGGTTCATGCGCTATCCACATGCGCCATCTGAAGGACGAGACCTTGCGGCACGACAAGCTGAAACTGGTTAACAACCGGCGCGACGCCGACCCGGCATTGAGCGCTTCGCTGGTCGCCAACGAGCGGAGTCCCGGTGCTTTCAACTCGGCGGGATTGAACACGCGACCCCGATATCCGAGGGTCTTCAGGGAATCGCGCGGGAGCGTGACCTCGGCATGCCGTCGGATACGGTTCTGAACGTTCTGAGCGGGCTTGCGGGCCAGCGCGCACTCGCGTCCGTCATCCTGATTGCGGGGCAGAACGCGTTCCTGCGCGAGTACGTTCTCGGCGCGCTCACGCGCCGCCTTTCGGCCGAAGGCTTCAGCTATCGTTCGATCCAGGTTTCGGCGGCGCCCGATCTGTCGGCGCTGGTCGATGAATTGGGTGGCGCGGATCTGTTCGCCTCCAAGCGGATGATCGCATGCCGCGTGCTGCGGTCTTACCGCGAGCGCGCCGGCGCGGACGATTCGGCCGGTGAGGATAACGGCCCGTCCGCGCGCGGAACCGACTCGGCAATCGCGGAGATAATCGCACAGGCCAAACCGCCCAACCATCTGCTGATGCTCTACGAGCGCGACAACGCTCCCGCAAAGGTGCGGCGTGTGGCCGAAACCGCCGGACTCGTTATCAACTGCCCGCGGCCGTTCGACAACCAGCTGCCGCGCTATGCGCAGCTCTTCGCGCAAGCCGAAGGCCTCGCGATTTCCACGCGCGCGGCCGAAACGCTCGTCTCGCGTCATGGCGGCGACCTTGGCGCGCTCGCCAATGCGCTCTCGCGCCTGGCGATAACCGCCGAACCGGGCGCCACGATTGACGTGGGGGATTTGAACGAATCGGGCTCCGCGCGTCTTCCAGAGCTTTTCGAAATAGCGGAAAGCCTCGCCGCGGGACGCGCCGCGGCCTCAATCGCGCAGCTTTCCCGCGCGCTCGCGTCGGGACGCGATCCGGTGGAGATCCTCTCGGTGGAGATCGTGCCGGCGCTGCGGCGGATGATGACGGCGGCGGCGATGCTCGCGCAGCGAAAGGGTACGCCTGAAATCGCGGCGGCGATGGGCTTCGGCCCGTCGAGCCCGCTTGCGGCGCGTGCTATCGAAGGCGCGCGTCGTTTCGGACTCGCGCGCCTGACCGGAATCTATCGGCGCGCCGCCGCGCTCGACACCGATTTCAAGAACGGGTTGATAAAGGGGCGAGCCGAAGCGCTCTCGGCGCTGGTGCTCGACCTGATGGCGAACGAGGAACGCCCGCGGGCGGGGCGATAAGAGAGCGCAGGCGGCGCCGGCGAGGCCTCCGGCGCCGGGATTCGGTCAGGAGCCGGCCGGTTGGCTGGCTTTTGCAGTGCGGACCTTGTGCAGCCGGGAGGAAAGCCGGCTTATCTTGCGGCTTACCGTGTTGCGATGGATCGTGCCCTTGCTGCCCGCCTTGGCCAACGTGCTTATGGCTTCGCGCAGAGAGGTTTCCGCGGCGTTGGGGTCGCTTGCGGCGATCGCGTCGAGCGCTTTCTTTACGACTGTGCGGACGCGGCTCTTTATCAGGCGGTTGTGCTCGCGCCGCTTCTGGTTCTGTCTCTGACGCTTCAGCGCCGAGGGATGATTCGGAATATGAGGCATAGCCCTATTTAGCTAACAGTCCGCAAATTTCCGGTCAATACGGTTTGCGCCACAGGGTCTTTCAGCGCGTCAATTCAACCGCGGTCAGGAGCGTCCCTGCCGCTTTGCCTCGCGCCAGAGCACGTCGATTTCGGCCGGCGAAAGCCGAGCAAGATCGAGTCCGCGCGCGGCGGCAATCCTTTCGACCGCCTGGAATCTGGCAACGAACTTGTCGCACGCTTCGAGCAGCTTTTCCTCGGCGCTATGACCGAAGAAGCGCGGCGCGTTGGCGAGCGCGAGCAGCATGTCGCCGATTTCTGCCGCCGCTGCCTCGGTCCGGCCGTGTTCGAGTTCGGCCTCGGCCTCGTCGAGTTCCTCGCGCACCTTGGCCAGCACCTCGCGCGCGTTCGCCCAGTCCATCCCGCGGCGGCGTGCGTGCTCGCCGAGTTTCTGCGCCTTCATCAGGGCGGGCAATCCGCGCCCGACGGTGGCGATTCCGACGTCGCCCTTTTCGGCGCGCTTTATCTTTTGCCAGTTGGCGAGCACCTCTTCGGTGGTCTCGGCTTTGACATCGCCGTAAACATGGGGATGGCGCCGGACGAGCTTGTCGGCC
>JAKAVC010000162.1 GCA_021817345.1 Deltaproteobacteria bacterium
GTAGCGTCTCCTAAATAAGTGCAGCACCCGCGCCCTACCGTTGAACTGACGATTGTGCACAGATTCCGCGCTTTTCAGGCACACTTCGGCTTGTGCCTCTATAGATATTTGCGAGACAGAACACTAGCCAGGAATCGAATTTGGTGATCAAATCACTCATCGATTTACCTCGTTATAGCAGTTGCCATGTTAAAGGCCTTGTGTTTGCGCTGGTCGGTGCGAAAGGCGCTCTCGAATCGGAACGCGCTCGCGCCGGCGTCGGCGATCAGACCAGCAACGGCGACTGGGGCAACCATCGCCGTCAGCGGTAACGACCAGGTGTGGTACTCGAAGATGCGGCGATTTGTGGTCGCCATCGGCCGAAAACGCTGCAGGCCGACAAGGCAAAGGAACTCGACCGCTGGGTAGGCGACGTTGGTCATTTGCAAGCTGTCTGGGGAAAAGCCGATATCGATCGGCAGCGCGCTCGCGCCGCGACGGCCGTCGAAATAGAAGGGCTCGACTTTGTTGTCGGGTTGGTCGGGGTCGCGAACTACCGTGCCGTAATCCAACAGCGAGCTGGTCTGCGCCTCTTCTTCCGAGGCAAGCACGGTTTGCATAGCTCGAGCGATGCGAAAACCGCGCATACTGCCCGCCCAGACCTTCAGTTGATGACCTCCCGCGCGCTCGTCCTCCCACCAGTCGAGCCGCAAATTAAAAGGCGCACCCATCAGAATTGGGGAAGAAGTCTCATTCGCTGGATCGATCGGTTCCAGTGCGGCTTCGGCTATCACACGGACTAGGTCGCCGATTCTTACTGGTCTCGCAACACACGTAAACGGACGCAAGTGAAACGCGCCGCAATCGAACCAACCTTCCGCGCCGCGCCACAGACGATCGGTCAGTTCGAGCAGGCCGCAGCAGGCGAAGAATTGGCCTGGATTTGCGGGATCGACCCGCACGCTGATCGTGGAATCGCAGGCTGGGCTCATCCGGGCTTACCCCGATTGGCTTCGGCGGACGCCGCCAGCGTGTCAGACAACTTTTCCTGCGAGGCCATGATATCGGCGGCGCGCAGCAGCGATTCGAGATAGGCCAGACCCCACCTTCCGTATTTGCGCTGAAGGCGGGCGAAGCGTTGCGGCACTGCACGCGCCACTTCGGTAACCGTGCTGTATGGGCGTTCCGGATCGATCACCTCGTCGCCGGGAAAATGAGGACGGGCGCGCCCGTGATGGGCTGCGATCAGATGCAGTACCAAATCTCGCGTTGGTTCATCGAGGTTTTGAAATTCCGGGACTTCCTGAATGTCAATTAGCGAGCCGAATTCGTGACGATAGTTGTTCAGGTCGAGCGGGCTCATTTTGCCGCCCGATTTCGCCAGCACTTTTTGTGGGTACTCGCGGTTGCCGATCGCATGCTGCCAGATGCGCCGATCTTTCCCGAGATCGTGCCATTGCGCCGCCAGCCTGACGGCCCTTGCCTCGGGCTCTGGCAGCCCGAGCTTTGTGACAATCACCTCAGCAAAATCTCCCGCGCAGCGCAGATGAGGCCGTAGCTCCTGCTGCTCCGGCGCAGTGCGGGAGCCCTCGTCGTCGGCCGAGCGCGGCCGCACATACCATCGCCAGAAGCGAGGTTTCGTCGTGGCATCCGCTCCCACTTCGGCTTCACGTTCTTCATCGTCTGGCCGTGTGTCTATCACGCGCACGAGCCGCATCGATTTGTCCGCGGGTCCGGCCTCCTCCCAGAGCCGACAACGGCGCGGATTGCCGTCGGTGTCGCACCACTGGTCGGCGACGTCGTAGTGATTGCGCAGGGCTTCTCGATATTTGCTTTTGCCGTCGAGCAGGCCGCTCGGGCGATCGTCCGTGAATCCCAAGCCACCAGCGGCAGGTGGCAGAATCAGCGTCTTGAACCGTAGCTCTTCCTTGCCCGCTGCAGTCAGCTCCTTCAGCGTCGATACCCTGACTCCCCAATCCCACATAATCCATACCGGCAGGTCCCCTGAGCGTTCGGCTATCTGCTTGAGCTGATCGAAGACACGGTCGTAGCGGTCCCGGAGGAGCTCATGCGGCTTGAGCGGATAGTCTTCGAGCAGTTGGTCGGGAGGATATAATTCTAGTAACTCCTGCTTAATCAGTTCCACTTCTTCGCGCCAAGCGACGTATGTTTCCGGGGGTTCCCACTCCGCGACGCCGTGCAACCATTCATCTATGGGTGGCCGTCCCGGTAGATCGCGCACCGTGGTCAGCGCCCAGGCGTCGAACAAGACATCGGTCGCCGGCGGAATTGTGGGCTTGGGCGTGAAGGCGGCCAGGCGATCGGCGGCGGGCAATTGCATGAGTGCTGCGGGACTGGCGTTATGCTCGTCAAGTTTCTGGAGCAACTCTAGCGTTCGTGCCCGTGCCACTTCGTAATCTTCACTTGCCCGATTCGTCTTCGATTCTTCGGCGTTGTTCCTGGGGCTGGCATAGATGATGTCGATTCGCGCTTCGCCGTCGCCAAAGCGGTTAACCCGACCGAAGCGCTGCGCCATACTGTCGAAGGGTGTGAGGTCGCAGACCAGATGGTCGGCTGACATGTCGATTCCGACTTCACCGGCGGACGTGCAAATCAGATATACGGTGCCCTCATGCGACGTAGCTTCGCTCTCCCGGCTGAAACGGGCAAAGATTGGATCCCTAGTCGCTAGTTGATCGCGTTCGCGGCCGCGCATCGTTCCGGTCAGCACCTGAACGTGGCGCTTGTCCTTCTCAAGCCGGTCCGCTATCTTTTTGAGATCCTCGACCTGTCGTACGAATACCAGGATGGCCTTGTTGCTCTGCTTGTACGTGAGGGCACAATCTGCGATCTTCGCAGCAATACCGTTTTCATCCGTCGCGTGAAAGCTGATTATTTTTCTGGCGTTGAGACGTCTGGAGGCCAGCGGATTGTTGCGATCCGCCTCGGTAAGCAGCGGCGCTTCAGCGGTAGCGCCGTTGCGCGCCGTGGCCGTCAGTCCCATAAGCCGAAGCCGGCGGAAGTCGCGACAACGTTCCTGCTCGGATACGATCCGCTCCAGCAACTCCTGAAATGCCGGCTCAAGATGAGCTTCGTCGTGGACCAACAGAACATCCTGACCGAGAAAGCCGGCGTGCAACGGACGCGACTTGAAGCCGGGGCCGTAGCCGGCGAAGAGCAGCCGGCTGCCAATCATATCCACCGTGCCGACTATGACCGCGGCCCGCGCCGGATCGTCCCGCCATTCGGCGTTATCAGCGAATTGTCCCCGCAGTGTGCTGATGGCAAGCGGCGCCAAGTTGCGCCCGACGCGATCAGTTTGGCGTGCGGCGAGCGACAGGAGAGCCATTCGCACCTCATCCAGCGCTGGTTGCTCTAGCGCTTCGCGCAACTTCTCAGCTTCACGAGTCGCCTGATCGACCACAGTCCGGCGGTTCACGACGTAAACCAGCCGTCGCGGAAATCCGACGAGTGTCCCGGCTTGCGCCCGATGAGCAAGGGTCAGCAGCCAGATAGCAATTACCGAAGTTTTGCCGAGCCCGGTCGGCAGATCGCAGCCGTCGCGGAATTCTCCTCTGCAAAATTCCTCGAACAGCCTGGCCTGCCAAGGAATAGGCGGATGGCCAGTCATCGCGGTGAATGCATCGCGAAATGTCAATCCACGAAATGACGCCACGACTCCCCTTTCCTACCTTTCGCCAAAAGACAGCCCCGCCGCTTGTTCGCCAGTCGACCCTTAAATAATTCGGAAACTCGCAGATGACAATGGCGTTACCCTTTTAGCTATTCCATCAGAGAGTCAATCCGGGCCAGGCTCAGGGTGATGGTCAAGCGCATCCGGGGCGAGTATGGTTACCCTCCGGGCAAGCAGGAAAGGGCGACCCAGACCGTGATCGAACAGGCGGAACTGCTCTGCGCCGACGCCGCGTGACTGTTAGCTCCTAATCGAGCGCCTGTGTTTACGGGTGTTGGGTTCGCGCGCTTAATTGATTTCCAACTTCTGAAGCTCCGCAGCGAGCCGATCCGCGACGAACATCTTGAGCAGCGATTGGTACGGCACGTCGCGCTTATTCGCCAGCTGTTTCAACCGAGCAAGCATTGGCTTGGGCAGCCGGAGCGAGATTGTTTGCGACGACGGCTTCAGGTTCGGCAGGGTAGCGCGCCCGGCCTTGCGCCAGTCGATGAACTCGGTCGAATCGTGACTGGCCCAGAACTCGCGCTCAGCATCCTCGTTCTTGAATCGCGGTATCGGCTTTTTCATGATTCGTTGTAAACCTTCCGCTCCTTTCGGCTCATGCCGCGGGCTGAAATCACGCGTATTCGCCGCGCCCGGAGAGTGAACACCACGAAAAGCTGCCGGCCAGCGTCGGTCTGGCCAAGCGCATAAAATCGGTCTTCGTGGTCCGAATGCCTTTCTTCCTCACCGACGATCAGCGGCCGGTTAAAAAACAACTCTTCGCACTCAGTTGGCGTCACTCCATGGCGTTCCCAGATCTTGGCGGAGTTGCCAGCATCCCATTGGAAGCCCTCGCACTCGCCCAGTCTCTCATCCCAGCCCATTCAAAAGCCTAGTGTATATTATGCGAACATACGCTAGAAGAGCCACCAAATCTGTTTGTCAACAGACGCCGCACCGCTCCGCCCCGTCGTTGCGCGGCTGCGCTCAAGGCCGCCGCGCCATCCCTGAGCGGGAGCGCTGGCGCTTGTCACGGCGCCCTTGAATTGCTCCGCCGCGCTCGTGGGTAGCTCCGCTCCGCTCCGCGTCGAGTCCTTTCCACCCTCCCACTCTCAGTCTGGGGCGAAGAGCGGGAGGGCGGAAAAAGGTTCGGGTTTTTACGAACCAAGCCGCGCCCTGTCCCTGCGGGAAAGCGGGCGCCGGAGAAGGAGCGATGCGGCCATGAACACCTACGAAATCGTAACCGAGCGGATCGTCAAGCTGCTGGAGCAGGGCGTGATTCCCTGGCGACGGCCTTGGAGCGCGGGCGGAGCGCCGCGTAACCTCGTTTCGAAGAAGACATACAGGGGCGTCAATTTTTTCCTGCTGTCGGCGACCAAATACGTCTCGCCCTACTGGCTGACGCTCCGGCAGGCCAACGAACTGGGCGGATCGGTGCGCAAAGGCGAGCACGGCGAGATTGTCGTGTTCTGGAAGGTCGAGAACGGCAGGGAGAAAGAAGACGAGAGCGAGGCCGACGCCGCCAAAAGCACCGACGAAAGCGACAAATCCCGCCGCCGTTTCGTCCTGAGATTCTACCGGGTGTATAACCTCGAACAGTGCGAATTGCCGCAGGCCGTGCTCGACAAGCTGCCGAAGATCGAGACCTATCAGCACGACCCGATCGAAGCGGCCGAGAGAATCATCGCCGATATGCCGAACCCGCCCGAGATCGTGCGCGCCGGCTCCAAGGCCTACTACTCGCCGATCACCGACCGCATCACGCTGCCGCCGAGGGAACTATTCGAGTCGGCCGCCGAGGACGCGGCAACCACGCTGCATGAAATATGTACTGTCGCAAGTGTACTCGTGGAAGCGGAGTCACTGCGGTCGGCTGAATTAGGCTTTGTGCCACCATCGTCTTAAGCTCAAAAGGATGAAGGGAGGGAAAACCAGGCAAACTAGCCCGATGAAGATGATCTCGTTCCAAAGGCCCGCCCATGGCTCGAATGCGCGATTCTCTTGCGGCGATACGGTTGAGAAATAGACCTTAATCGGGCTGCCGGGCCTATAACTCTTGCAGGGTTTGGGGGTGAAGGAGTCGCCGCCCCTATAGGTCTTTCCGTCGAATGTGAAGGAATAAAGAACGCTGGCGTGATTCCAGCACTCGGTCTTACTGACAACGGCTGTGAC
Source organism: Deltaproteobacteria bacterium (assembly GCA_021817345.1). Taxonomy (GTDB): domain Bacteria; phylum Desulfobacterota; class Binatia; order Binatales; family Binataceae; genus DTIX01. The sequence goes on from JAKAVC010000162.1 coordinate 5,828, forward strand.
GGACGCCTTGTGGCGCAGGATGTGAATGAATGTTGGGACGTTAAGGGAGGCCAGAAAGCTTGCGAAGGCAGCGGCGAGAGCCGCCCATGCGAACCAAAACCATCTCGGTGGCCGTTGTATTTTAAGGTTCACGTCACACGCTTCAGCCGCTTACGAAATCTGAACGAGGTCGCCGGCAAATCCCCTTGGATTCGCAACCTAGACACGCTGCGATCACGGGTCAATCCGGTTATGGGACTCGATTGAGCGGGGATCGATGTACGCGCCTGCGCCGGACACTAGCCTCTTGGCAGCGATCTCGCGGTCACGGTTGCAGAGTCGATCTTCTGCCAGGCGTGCGCGATACAGCAATGAAAGGTTCTCAGTTGCGAGGTTGCGCTTGTCGATCTGCAGCTGGCGGATGGCCGCTCGCAGTTCGGCGTTCCTCGCTTTGACTCTCGCGACGGTCGCAGCGAGATCCGCCGCCGGGGTCAGACCAGAGGCCGCGGCCTCGATCTCGGCGAGGAGCGCGCGATGCGTGGTGTAAAGCGGATTGCGGCTCCGACGCGCTTCCTTAGCGACCGCGGCGGGGGTGATGCGGACCAGCCGTCCGGCGTAATCGGGATGCGTTGCTTTGCCCTCGATCAGGCGGTCGAGTGCGGCCAGGTAAGCGCGAGCCGTGCGGCTGCGACGGCCCTCCGCGGCTGTCTTCAACATGGTTTCCCTCCAATCGGGACAGAACTCGGTCACATTGAGCTACGGCCTCGTCGAGTGCGGCGCGAGTCAGCCATGAAGCCTGCGGCATGATCGCGGCGTTTCGGTCACGGCGCTCGCGCCAGTATGGCGCATGCTTCGGCTCAACGACGAAGTTGGCGCAGTCGAGGCAGACCGCGGGACTTCGCCCGGCACGATCAGGAGCGACTTTGCCGCCGCAGCGCGAGGTCTCGGGCTGAAACACGCACCAGCCGTACTCGCACGCGTGGATGCTCAGGTCGGTCTCCTTGAGCACGAATCCGATGTAATCGCGCCGGAGCTGCTCTCCGGCGCGGCCGCGGAAAGAAGCGTTGCCGGCGGCGATACGTTCGCCCATTTTGCCGGCCAGCCGATCGGCGGCAAGGAAGCGGTCGAGCGCCGTGGCTGTCTCGATCTGTCCTTCGTGGTCGACAAGCTGGCGGAGATCGAAATCGGTGCCTACGTAACCTTTGGCGGTCATCGCCACCGAGACGTGCTTGAGATGATCGGCAAGGGCGAGCAGTTGCGAACGATCGCGCCGGGCGACGAAGCGCGCGAAGGTCTTGCGGAACTGATGCGTCGAGAAACGCCACGGGCGTCCCGCGTGCCGACGCACGCGGTTGAAGTCTGCGAACTCGCGAATCCGGCCATTGATGTGCATGTTGGTGATGCCCACCACCTGGCTGTACTGAGTGTTGCGGGTGAGGAAGAGCTCGTCGCGGCCCGATGCGGCGCGCAGCGGTTCACTCATCCGCTCCAAGACCTCGACCGCGGTAACCACTGGCGCCGGCGCCAACCAGCGTTCGAGCCGACCGCCCTCTTCGGCAGTCTTGAACAGACGCGCGGTGAGGTATGACTGCCTGACTCCGGTCGCGCCGAGTTGGCGATACTCGATCGCGCCGGTGCAGATCGAGAGGATCTCGCTCGCGCGCATTCCAACGAAACCGGCGATCACGATGAAGCAGGCGTCAACAAGATGCATCACGCACCGGTCGATGTCGTACTTGTTGGTGATCAGATGTTCGCCGGGAGCGGGCGGGCGCGGCTGCGCGAGCCGCGCCCGGACCGCAAGGAAGGCATGGCGCCTGCACTGGCGCTCGGTAATGCCAAGGGCGCGCGCTCGCCGCAGGGCGTTTTCATACCGGTCGCGCTGTTCGAGGATGCCGTCGGTCTCGTGCTCCACCCAGCGCAACGCCTTGGACATCAGATCGACGGCAACGGAATCGGGGATGAATGGGATCGTGCCGCGCGTCGCCCGGCTGACGCCGGCAACAACCCCGGCGGTGGTATGCGGGAACGGATCGAAGGCGAGCGCGTCGGGCAACTTGTGCCGCTGATGATATAGATCCTTCAGTACGCGCAGATACCCCGCGACAGTAGTCGGAGAGGTTCTGCCCGGCCGCGGACCACGGCGCTGCTGGGCGAATGCTTGATAGCGGTCGACGCCGGAACGATCCAGCGAGCGGAAAGTCGTAAAGCCCTCGCCGACCATCCATCGGATCAAGGTGAGCAGTTGCCCAGCGCGCGTGAACAGGCTCGACGAGCAGCTCCGCCTGCGCCCGTCCGGCGGATCGACCGACATCGACCAGACGAAACGGCGCACGGCCCCCAGCAGATCGGCATGCTGAGGATCGGTGAGGCGCGAACCGTCGGGGAGTACGATGCCCCAGCGCAGTCGCTTCTGATCGGCACGCCGGCCGGCGACCTCGATATCGAGTTCCCAGACCGGATCGCTCCACACGCTGCGCCGAGATACAGGCCGCTGGCCGGCCCCGTCATCGAAAGGAACCGAACTCCTGGCGGTAAGAGAGGCCGCGGTCATTCGATCGGAGGCAGCGGCGCGAGTCCGCCCATCAGCTGCGTGGCCGTGTCGATAAGTTCGACGGGAAAACGCGGCAGCACGTCACGTTCGAGGATCTCAAGCTTGGGCGCGTAGACTACCCGCCATCGCTCCGCGCTCATCGTCGGCCGCGATTGCGTCAGCGCCGCGCGGGTCTGCAGCAGGCGCGCCAGAGTGTTTGCTTCGAGCGGAATCACCGCATTGGGACAGGTGAAGCAGCCGAGCCATGCCGTGCACAAGCGGCCAGCCTTCTGTCCGGGTCCGATCCCGGCGAGCGGGTTCGCGCAGGTAAATCCGCTGGCAGTCGCGTTGCGCCCCAAGGCGATATCGGTAGCCGCCGCTGAACTGACGCCAAGTTCGCGCGCGACCACCTCGGGATCGCCGCGCACCCACGATACGAAACGCCCTTGCAAGCGCGCGAGTTCGACTTCCTGCGCAGCGCGAACCGCGGGGCGCTCGACGTAATGCCGCGTGGTATCCGGCGAGGCGTAGTTGGCCAGCGCCTGGGTCTTGAGCAGATCGTAACCCAGCGTCTCATGCGCGAGCGTGAGGCCGGTCGCACGCAGCGCCGCGAGACTGAGCTTGAGTGGCTTGCCGTCCGCGTCGCGCAAGTCGTGGCGCTTTACGAACCGCCGCACGTGAACGCTTACCAGGTAAATGGGAATGAGCGCGATGCGCCGCGTCCCGGTCACCTCGCCGCACAGGAACAGGCGGTCCCGTTCGGCTCCGGGCGCTTGCGGAACCAGCACTTCGGTGAGCGCCAAGACCCGGTCGATCAGGTTGGGCACGGAGAGCGTTCGATCGCGAAGGAAACTACGCCGTTGCGGCCGCGTGGCGCGGCCCTTCGACCAGCTGACGACCACACGCCCGTCGAGCATCAGGTGCTCGCTCATGCAATCGCGTCGCAGGTGGCGCAGAGCCTCGGGGTTGGCGAAGGTCTGCGCCGCGATCGCGATCATGTAAGGAATCAACATCGCCGGACCGGCGTGCAGATAGCGGCTGACGATGCCGGTGCCGCCGCGACGCTGGATCGCGTGCATCAACGAGTAGTGTCCGGCACGGCGGCCAACCAATGCCCGCTGCGTCGGCACGATCCCGCCGAAACGGTCGTAAAGCACTGCCAGCAGCACGCCCAGACGATCAAGATTAAGCTGGTTCAATCCGAACGCGGCGATCGCGGCGCGATCGACCTGTGCGAGAGCCTCTCTCCCTTCGCGAAAGACAGCCCAACTCGATTCGATATCCCGTGCACATGCGGCCAGGACCGCATCGAGCTCGGCGCGCGACAACGCCTCTCGCGGATGCGCCGCCGCGTTCTTGCGGGGAAACGGGTTGAACGGAAACTCAAGATCGGGATGCGTTAGATCGCGACGGTGACGCTGGAGCCAGGCGAGGAGCTGCTTGAATGCTGACCAGCGCGAGTAACGTGTTCCTACTTGATGCGGCGGACGGTCGAGCCAGGCGATGAACTCACACAGCAAAGCGCGATCAACCTCGCGCAACGACTCGATCCGTGCCGCCCAGCTCTCGCGTTCGGAAAGAAAGCGCAGCCACTGGCGGATGCCCGAACTAAAGGTCGCAGTCCACACCGCAGGACTCTTGTCGGCGAGATGGCCGCGGAACGCGAGCGCCAACTGGCTCGCCATCAGCGGCGGTGCACCCAAGGCGCTGAAATCAAAGCGCCGTACCAGATCGCCCCGCGGGTCGCGGAGCTCCACGATTAACTCTGAGTCCGGTGATGACGATGGCCATGGAGACGGCAGCCGATAGTCCTTGCGAGCAATTGCCGAAAGTTGTGGATTGGATGACGGCATGAAAAAGGCGGCGTACCCTTCCGCGTAAGCACTACGCAGCACCCGGTGGGAGCCGGGTGGAAGGAGGACGCCACCGATGTTGAAGGTAAT
>JAKAVC010000139.1 GCA_021817345.1 Deltaproteobacteria bacterium
AAATCGGCGAGCGCGCGGGGCTTTCCGAGCGCGACGCTATGGCCGCGCTGTGGCGGCTCGCGGCGCGCGGATGGGTCTCGAACGACAGCTTCGCGCCGCTGCGGTTCTTCGCCGACGAACCGGTTGCGGCGCGGATGCTGGATCGGGCGGACGTGACGAGCGGGCACGGCGCACGCCGCGACGCGGCGCTTCGGGGGCGGCTTAGGTCGAGCGTGAGCGGGCGATGGTCGGCGCTTGCGCGAAAATCCGACGGCGACTCGCGAAAGGCCGAGGCGGCGATGGACGACCGCCCGCGCGAGGCCGCGATGCTGCTGCTGCGCCGCCACGGCGTCCTTGCGCGCGAGATGCTCGCGGCGGAGACGCTTGATTTTTCCTGGCCGGAACTCCAGTTCGCGCTTCGCCGTCTCGAATATGCCGGAACGATACGGCGCGGATGGTTCGTTCGCTCGCTCTCCGGAGAGCAGTACGCGCTGCCCGAGGCGGTCGAGATGCTGCGCGCGGGACGTGGCGCGGACGGTTCGGATAAAGGCGCCGTGGCGCTAAGCGCGGCCGACCCGGCAAATCCCTACGGCGCGACGCTCGCGGGATGCGGGGTCGCGCGCGACCCCGCGAACGTGATCGTGGTACGCGCGGGGCGCGTGATGCTCGGACTTTCGGCGCGTGCGCTCGTTTGTGCGGGCGCGCTCGGCGAAAACGAGTTCCAGGACGCGCTCGGCGCTCTGGTCGCGATGCGCGGCAAGGTTACGATCGAAACGATCGACGGACTGCCCGCGCTCGATTCCGAACGGGTTGCGTTGCTCGCCGCGATGGGATTCCATTCGGACGGCCGCGCCCTGGTCTATGACGGGCTGCCCGGGCCGCTTCCGGCGAAGGCTCGCGCGCAATCGCTGCGCCCAGCTCGGGAACGCGAAGCGAACCGGCACTGAACCGTCTTGACGGTCGCCAGCGCCGATTCGCGGATCGTCTCATCTCAGGGCGCGGTTGCGCTGCTGATCCACGTGCCCCAGGCCGAGCATTGCCCGTTGGAACACGGCTCGGTGGTTGCGTATTCGGACCCGAACCAGAAGGTCGTGTCATCGCTCGGATCGACGCTCGCTCCCGAGTAATCGCCCCATCGGTTGGCCTGCGTGTACGCGGCGGTTCCCTGATTAACCATCACGGGCGCCCCCGGCGCACTGCCGGCCTGCTGGGTCAGTTCGGCTGACGACGGGCACAAGGAACTCGACGACTCGGTGAACGAGGAGCCCATGTTGCCGTATTTGTCGACGCGCACCGCGGGATAATACAGGTACTCGCCCGCCGCACCGACGTCGAAGTTCTGTGCGATGCTCGCAGTGGTTCCGGGCGATGCCGAAATCTCGATAAATCTAAGGCACGAGCGCGCGCTCGTGTCGCCCTGGGGCGTGCACGCGTCGTTCGCCGATACCCATAGCGAGCCGTTTCGATAGACGGCGTCGAGCAGCGCATTATCATTGGTGGCGACTGTCGTGCTGCTGTTGCATTGTACGGCGTTGGGCGGCGTCGAGAGCGTCGAAGGCGTTGCGGGGCCGGTGTATGCCGCGCTGGAAAAGGGCAGCGAAGTTTCGGTCGCGCTGCTCCCGCCGCCAACTCCCGGCACTCCCGTTACCGTCCACATTTCGACGCTGGTTGCCGAAGCGTAGTTCACCGCCGCCATGTACATCGTGTCGCTGGTCGTATTCTCGGTCAGATCGATCGCGGGTTCGATTGCGAAATCGCCCTGCGGCGCTGGGTAGGTGTCCACGCTGACTGTCTGTCCGTTGATGAGATCGCTCTTGTTCAGCACCAGGAACTCGGTTCCGAGGAAATTGTTTCCCGAGAAGATGTCGCCGCTCAGCACGACCTTGTCGTAGTTCACGCCCATCTTCGGAAAGTCGGGGAAGCTCTTGCCGGTCGAGAATTGATACAGGTAGAAGGCTCCGGTCGGGTCGCTGCTTGCGGAGACTGCCAGGTTCCATCCGCCGGGTGTTCCGCTCTTGTTGACGGTGGCCGTTACGACCAACCATCGCTGTGACGACGGATCGAAAAGTATTCGCGGGTCGGTGAGCTCGGTCGAGGTCGGCAGGTTGAAGAAGTTGAACAGGCTGAAAGTGGAAACCGTGCTTCCGGTCTTGGTGAAAATCCGCCCTGCCAGGTTGACGGTCTCAAAGATATAAGTCGGGCCAGCCGCCAGTATCGTGTCCGGTGGAACATATCCGCCGCTGTCCGAGAACTGAAGCCCCGGGAAGCTCGCGCCAGAGACAGGCACAGGTGTCGGGGTTGGCGTCGGAGTCGCCGTCGCAGTGGGAGTTGGCGTGGGCGTGGGCGTCGCCGTCGGTGTCGGCTTGCCATGTCCGCCGCCTTTGCCCGACTTGTATGCGCCCGCAGGCAGGAACCCCGCCTTTTGCGCCGCGAGCACGTCCACGTTGGGGAACTTGCGCGGCAACATTATCGGCGAGGCACCCGCCGGCTTGTAGCTCGGCAGTTCAGCCACGTTGACGCTTGCGTAGGGCTTTACGGTCGTGCTCTTCGGCGCCGGCGCAGCCTGAGCGGAGGGCGCGCAAACGGCCGCTATCGCTACGCATGTCAGGAAAGCCAACGAAAGTCCGGGAGTCGCTCGCAAAATCCAATGTTTCACTTCAGACACCCCAAGTCAGCCGTGATACTTGCGAATCGGATAGAGATTGTCCGATTGAGCATTGACGAGTCAAGAAAAACAGTTGCCACAATGTGCTCCAATGTGTTCTATGACGCTCTCTGGAGTGAAAGAGAGGCCAAATTTTCCGGTTCGGAGGGTCGCCGCTCCGGGCCGTCTGCCACAAGGCCCGTTCCCCGGCGGGCCGGATACACCGTTTGTTACGTCCTCGGCGGTTTTCGCTTAGCAGAAGGGTGCGTCCTGCGGTTTGATTGGCTCGAAGGCCGCGCTATTCTCTCAAATGAAAAGGGTTTCCTGAGCGCGTCCGGCGCCGCTTGCGGCCCGGACAATTCTTTCGCCTCTATCCGGGGAAAGCGGTCTGACCGATGGCAACGAGGAACAGCTTTGGTGCGCGCGCAAGTCTCAACGTAGACGGAAAAACCTATTCGATATACCGGCTCGAAGCACTCGAGAAGCGCGGATTCGCGCTCTCGCGCCTGCCGTTCTCGATCAAGGTGATGATCGAGAACCTGCTCAGACGCGAGGACGGCGAGGTTGTCACGGCCGAGCAGATCGAAGCGCTGGCGCGATGGAATGGCAAAGGCGGCGAGCGCGAGATCTCGTTCATGCCCGCGCGGGTTTTGCTGCAGGACTTCACCGGCGTGCCGGTGGTCGCCGATCTGGCCGCGATGCGCGACGCGATAAAGCGCCTGGGTGGCGATCCGGCGCGGATAAATCCGCTCCAGCCGGCGGACCTGGTGATCGACCATTCGGTGCAGGTCGATATTTTCGGCACGCCCGAGGCTTTCGCAACCAACGCCAGGCTTGAATTCGAGCGCAACCGCGAGCGCTACCTGTTCCTCAGATGGGGGCAGGGTGCGTTCCGCAATTTTCGCGTGGTCCCGCCCGATACCGGGATCGTGCATCAGGTGAACCTCGAATACCTTGCGCACGTGGTCTTCGTTTCGAGCGACGGCGAGGCCTATCCCGACACGCTGGTCGGCACCGATTCGCACACCACGATGATAAACGGGCTCGGGGTGGTCGGATGGGGCGTCGGCGGTATCGAGGCGGAGGCGGCGATGCTCGGGCGTTCGATGCCGATGCTGGTTCCCGAGGTAGTCGGGGTGCGGCTTAGCGGAAGGCTTCGTCCGGGCGCGACCGCGACCGACCTGGTGCTCACCGTTACCCAGCTTCTTCGGAAAAAAGGCGTCGTGGGCAAGTTCGTCGAGTATTGCGGCCCAGGGCTCTCGTCGCTGCCGGTCGCCGACCGCGCGACGCTTGGCAACATGTCGCCCGAGTACGGCGCGACGATCGGATTCTTCCCGATCGACGGCCAGACCCTCGATTACCTGCGGCTTAGCGGACGCTCGCAGGAGCACATCCGGCTTATCGAGGCTTACGCGAAGGAGCAGGGGCTGTTCCGAACCGACGGCACGCCCGAACCGATCTTCTCCGACCTGCTCGAACTCGATCTGGCAAGCGTCGAGCCGAGCCTGGCCGGACCGCGCCGTCCGCAGGACCGTATCAGCCTGGCGGGCGCGAAGAGCGAGTTCCGCCGCGAGCTTGCCAGGGAAGTCAAGAACCACGGTGTCACCGATCCGAAAGTGATCGAGCGATTCGTCGCCGAAGGCGCGCCGAATCACCCGGCCGCACACGAGCCGCTCAAGGACTCCGACATCGGTGAACTGGGCCGCAAAGTCGAGGTCGAGTCCGACGGCGGCAAATTCATCCTCACGCACGGCTCGCTGGTGATCGCGGCGATAACCAGTTGCACCAACACCTCGAACCCGTCGGTGATGATCGGCGCGGGACTGCTCGCGAAGAAAGCCATCGAGCGCGGGCTCACGGTCAAGCCGTGGGTGAAGACCAGCCTCGCGCCCGGCTCGAAGGTCGTCAGCGACTACCTGAAGCGCGCCGGGCTTACCGAGTACCTGGAAAAGCTCCGCTTTCATCTGGTGGGCTACGGATGCACGACCTGTATCGGCAACAGCGGCCCGGTCGCCGAGGGAATCGCCGCGGCGGTCAAGGAGGGCAACCTGGTCGCCGCGGCGATCCTGAGCGGCAACCGCAACTTCGAGGGCCGTATCAATCCGGTGGTGCGCTTCAACTATCTCGCCTCGCCGCCGCTGGTGGTCGCCTACGCGATCGCCGGCACTATCGATTTCGATCCCGAGAACGAACCGCTCGGAACCGGCAAGGACGGCAAGCCCGTCTATCTGCGCGACATCTGGCCCAGCGCCGAAGAGGTCGCCGCAACGGTGGCGAAGTCCATCGACTCGGCGATGTTCCGCAGCGAGTACGGACAGGTCTTCGAGGGTGACGAGCGATGGCGCGGGCTGAAGGCTCCCAAAGGCGACCTGTTCGCGTGGGAGCGCGACTCCGAGTACGTCAAGCAGCCGCCGTTCTTCGAGGGGATCGGGCCGGAGCCGGAGCCGCTCTCGGATATCAGCGGTGCGCGGGCGCTGGCGGTGCTGGGCGACAGCGTTACCACCGATCACATCTCGCCGGCGGGTTCGATCGCCGCCGACAGTCCAGCGGGAAAATATCTCATCGCGCACGGCGTCCAGCCCAGGGACTTCAACTCTTACGGGGCGCGGCGGGGAAACCATGAGGTGATGATGCGCGGGACGTTCGCCAATATCCGGCTGCGCAACCTGATGGTTCCGGGAGTTGAGGGCGGCTACACCGTGCATCTGCCCGACGGCGAGCGGATGACGATCTACGACGCGGCGATGCGCTATCGCGGGGAGGGCGTGCCGCTGGTGGTGATCGCGGGCAAGGAGTACGGTTCGGGTTCGTCGCGCGACTGGGCGGCCAAGGGCACCCAGCTTCTGGGCGTGCGCGCGGTGCTCGCGGAGAGTTACGAACGGATCCATCGCAGCAACCTGGTCGGGATGGGCGTGCTGCCGCTGGAGTTCGTCGCGGGACAGAATCGCGAGAAGCTGGGGCTGACCGGGCGCGAGGTCTATGCGATCGAGGGCCTGGCCAGCGGGCTCAAGCGCGGGCAGAAAGTGAAGGTTCGCGCGCAGGCCGAAGACGGCAAGGTGACCGAGTTCGAGGCGCTGGCGCGGGTGGATACGCCGGAGGACGTCGAGTATATCCGCCACGGCGGGATACTGCCGTTCGTGCTGCGCGAATTGCTCCGCGCCTGACGCGCATTCGATGGGACATGTGGCAGCGTGAACCTCTGACGCGCCTTTCATGCCCTTACCTCAAAGGAAGCGGTCGAATGGACCGATGAGCGGGAGCGCCATGTCGCTGAACGGCATCCGGATTTGCTGTCGGAGCATCGGGACCGAATCGCCCTGACGCTCGCGGAACCCGACCAGGTGAGGCGCAGTGTTCGGTTCCCGGCGGCAAGGCTTTTCTCGCGGTGGTATGCTGATCTGCGCGGCGGAAAGTACGTGGTGGTGGTAGTAATGAGTGGGTCCGCCGGGAGGCACTGGATCGTTACCGCTTACATGGCGCGCAGGCTCGCGGAGGGAGAAGTCGAATGGAAGCGAAGCTGACCTTCAGATACGACCGCGAAGCGGACATTCTGCATATCGACAAGTGCGCGCCCTATGCGGAGCAGGAATCCGAAGAACTTGGCGACGACGTGATCGCCCGGCTCAATCCCAAGAGCGGCGAGATCGAAAATCTGGAAGTCCTGTTCTTCTCCACCCGGCTGCTGCGCAACGATCTGTTCGAGCTTCCCGTTACGGCGGACCTTCGGCGCGTGATGGGAAATTGACCCCGGCTTGTGAGCACGCGCTTATCAGGACCGGGCGGGCCGTGACGATTTTTTCAGGCGGGGGAAGGTGACATCTCGAGACCGACGTCGGTGCCGCTCTTGCGCGAGGCATAGCGCGACAGCAATCGCACCACCGCCGGAGTCACTTCGCCGATGGCTTCGGGGCGGAAACCGACCATCTCGGGTCCGCGCGTGCGCATCATCCCGAGCATCGAGAGCCGCAGCAGCGAGGCGACCGCCTGGCAATAGCGGAAGCGGTCGAAATCGACCGGCGCCATCGCGTGATACAGCGGGATGTACAGCGAGGTAAAGGTGGCGCGAAGCGTGTTGCCCGCGAGGTTGTCGCGCATCCATCGCGGGTGCTCCATCGCGGACGACGACAGGATCGCCGCGGTCATCGCGGCATCCAGATGGCGGTCGCCGATATCCGTGTTGACCCAGTCGATAACTCCGGTCACGCGCACCCCGCTCACCATCACGTTCTGCGGATGGTAGTCCATGTGCACGATCGACGCCGGCGCCTCGCGAAAGCGGGCCGCGCGCGCGAGCAGGCTCGCAAGCGCCGGGCGAAGCCCGGGCAGCGGTCCGTTCTCGACCCGCTCGGCGATAACCGCGAGCACGCGGTCGAGCAGCGGCGCGGAAGTCGAGCCGCCGGCGGCGGCGCACGCGCGCGGAATGTTGGCGAGGCCGCCGCGGCCGGGATCGAGGCGATGGAGCTTCACGTGCGCGCGAACGAAGGCGAAGAAGCCGAGACTGAAGGTTTTGAAGGCCTGCGGAAAGCTGCGAATCGCGAAGAGCGGCCCTCCCGCAACCCGTTCCATCACGAGAAACGGCGCGCCCAGCGCGTCATGCGCGAGTTCGAACAGGTAGGGACGCGGGACACAATGGCCGACCTCGGTAAGCCGGGTCATCGTGTAATGCTCGCGCTGGCCCTTGGCGTCGGCGAAGGCCCCCTGGTAAAAGCGCAAAACCATCGGGCGAACCGCCGGAATCGACGGGAAACGCGCCGAGCGCTCGGCGAGCGAGAACTCGAACACCGTCGTTTCCCATCCGCTGGCGAGAACCTTGAGATGGGCGACGCGGGTTTTCAGGTACTCGGAGAGCCCGCTTCGTATGCGATCGAGATCGAGCACTTCGCGCTTAAGCCTCGGTCGAGTCCGCGAAGAGCGTAATACATCGCTTTTGGCTCCGCAAACGAACTGACACGCGTGTCAGTTCCGGCGCGGGCGAAGCCCGCGACCCGATCGCTGACTGGCGTTTCGCGGGGTTCTTAACGGCGTGCCCTTAGTAAATCACCTTTTCGTCCATCAGCTTGGCGATTTCGCGATCGGAGAGGCCGAGCAGGCCGCCGAACACTTCGCGATTGTGCTGGCCGAGGTCCGGCGGAGGAGCATAGTTGAATTCGGGAACTCCGCCGAATTTGACGGGCAGGCCGGGCAGGATGCGTTCGCCGGCCTCGTGATGCCGGAGGCGCCACCAATAGCCCCATTGCCAAAGATGCGGGTCGTGGTGAACCTCGACGCTGTCGAGCACGGGCCCGGCGGGCACTCCGGCTTCCTGAAGCCTGCGCGCGAGTTCAATGTGATCGTGCTCGCGGGTCCATTCGCCCAGCCGGCGGTCGATTTCCGCGGAATTCTTCCATCGTTCGACCTGGCTTCCGAACGCCGGATGCTTCGTCCATTCGGGCGAGCCCATCTCGCGGCAAAGAGCATCCCATTCCTGGTCGGAGCCCACGGCGATCGCGATCCACTTGTCGTCGCCCTTGCATCGATAGGTGTTATGGGGCGCCATGCGGTCGTCGCGGTTGGCCATCTGGCGGCGGTCGCGCCCGTTCATGAAATAATCCATGAACCATTCCGGCATTTCGCCGATTACGGTTTCGCCCATGCTCGCGTCGATCCACTGGCCCTTGCCGGTGCGGTCGCGATGACGCAGGGCGGCGAGCGCATGAAACACGACCGCGGTCGCGATCGCGTAATCGGGCCAGGTGCCTCCGGTCTGGCGCGGCGGACCGCCCGGATAAGCCTGGGCGTCAAACATTCCCACGTACGACGCCGCCATCGGCCCCCAGCCGACCCATTGCGAGGGCTCGAGGCCCGTTTTACCGAGCAACGAGATCGAGATGACGATGATGTCCGGCTTGACCGCCTTCAGTTGCTCGTACGTCAGGCCGAGTTTGCGCGTGTGCGGCGCGGCGAAGCACTCGATCGCGAAGTCACTGCGCTTGACCATCTCGTAGGCGAGTTCGCGCCCCTTCGCGGTGGCCAGGTTGAGCGTCACCGACTTCTTGCCGTATGAGAGGTTGTGAAAGATGCCGCTGCGGTTCGGGCCCGGTATGCCGTCGGCCATCGCCGGCGGGCCGATTCTCATGTAATCGAGATAGACCTGGCTCTCGACTTTGATGACCTCGGCGCCCATCGCGGCCAGCCACAACGCGGTCTGCGGGCCGTTTATAATCCAACTGAAATCGGTAACGCGAATTCCTTCGAGCGGAAGTCCAGCCACGATCACGATACCTGCTTTCTAAATGATTCCGGCGGCGCGCAGAGCGGCCAACTGGGCGGCGCTGTAACCGAGTCGGCCGCCCAGGATCTCGTCGGTATGCTCGCCGAGCAGCGGCGCGCGCGCGGCCGACGCCGGTATTTCGCTCATTTTTACCAACGGTCCCGGATATCGGAAACGGCCCGCCACCGGATGCCCGATCTCGATAAAGGCGCCGCGCGTCTTGAGGTGCTCGTCCTCGGCGGCGCGCGCAACCGTATGGATCGCGCCGATCGGCAGTCCGAGCGCCTGACCGCGGCTCACCAGGTCGTCCATGTCATACTTGAGCAGTTCCGCCTGGACCGCGGGACGCAGGACGTCGTCGTTCTCGGCGCGCCCCTGCATGGTCCTGAACACCTCGCTCTCGATCACTTCGGGATGGCCGAGCAGTTCCTTGAGCGCCTCGAAGTGGGCGTCCACCGTCCACAGCGTATAGACGTAGCCGTCGCGGCACCGCAGCGGCTCCAGCCCCACGCCCGAGCGCGAACGCAGCCTGCTGAACGGTACGCCGCGGTAGCTATAAACCGCCATCTCGACTTTCGCGGTATTCAGCGTCGATTGCCAGCACGGAACATCGAGCCACTGACCCTGCCCGGTGCGCTCGCGATGAAAGAGCGCGAACATGGCCGCGGCGGCGGCCGTCGTCGCGCCCATCATCTCGGCGGGATGACCGGGCGCGCGCAGCGGATTCTCCTTTTCCCCGTCATCCACCATGGTGGGCGTGTTGTACCCGGTCAGGCTCATTGCCCACTCGATCAAATCGGTTCCCTTCCAGTCGCGGTACGGTCCGCTTTGCCCGAAGGGAGTCACGGAAGTGACTATGAGTTTGGGGTTGAGCGCATGCAGGGTCTCGAACCCGAGCCCGAGGCTTTCCAGATGGCCGGGCGGATGGTTTTCGAGCAGTATGTCGGCGTCGGCGACCAGGCGCTTGAAAATCTCCGCGCCCCGCGCCTGGGCGACATCGAGCGTGACACTCTTCTTGCCGGTGTTGAGATAAAGGAACAGCCCGCTTTTTTCGGCATCGGGGATATCGCCCGGGTAGGGCGGATGGCGCCGCGCCTCGTCGCCTGTTCCCGGAGCCTCGATCTTGATTACTTCGGCGCCCATCTCCGCGAACAACTTTCCGCACATGGGGCCCGAGACCATTTCGGCCAGTTCGAGCACCCGGATGTCGTCGAGCGGTTTCACTGTCATGTCTCGCTACCTGTGGCTCAAGTCTAACCCTACCCGGTGAAAACTCGCGCGCATTCCTCTCGCCGCCGACCCCCGTATGAAGTGAGCGGTCCCGAAATCCGAAGAAGCGCCTGTGGCTACGCGTCTTCAGCG
>JAKAVC010000009.1 GCA_021817345.1 Deltaproteobacteria bacterium
GGTTCCGCGCGACCGCTTGGGCCACTACCGCAGCGCGCTTGTGCCGTTTCGCAAGCGGCGCACCGAGGAGCTGGAAAAGCTGGCCGCAGAGATGTTCCTGGCCGGGCTTTCGACCCGCGACACCGCGCGGGTGCTGGAGCGCCATTTCGGCGAGCGCTTCGATTCCAAGGAGATCAGCCGGATGGTGGCCGGGGTGAGCGCGGAGCTGGATGGCTGGCGCCGGCGCGATCTTAAAGGCGTCAAGTATCGGTTCCTGTTTCTCGGCGGCGCCAACTTCAAGGTCCGGCGCAACCGCCAGGTCGAGCAGCTGCCCTTTTTAGCCGTCATCGGCGCGCGGTCGGCGGACGACAAGCTCGAAGTGTTGGCCATCGAGCTGGGCGACAAGGAGCGCAAGGACTTGTGGGCCGAGCTGTTCCAGGATCTCATCCGCCGCGGATTGGATCCCAACGCGGTGGAGCTGGGGATCATGGACGGGCTGCCGGGGCTGGAAGACGCCTTTCGCGCCGCGTTTGCCAACGCCGCCACCCGGCGCTGCCAGGTTCACGCCAAGCGCAACGCGCTCAAGCGCGTGGGGCGCAAGGAGCGCGCGGCATTCAGCGCCGGCCTGGACCGGGTCTTTTACGCACCCAACGAGGCCCGGGCCCGCGCCGCGTTCGTGGAACTCAAAGGCCAGTGGGGGCATGCCTACACCAGCGCGGTCGGGATCATCGAGCGCGATCTCGACAGCCTGCTGCGCTTCTACCGCTTCGAGCCGAAATACTGGCCGAGCCTGCGCACCACCAACCCCATTGAACGCTTAAACAAGGAGTTCAAACGGCGGACCAAGGCGATGGAGATAACCGGCGGCGAGCACAATACCTATCGCCTGCTCGCCTACGTGGCGTTGACCATGAATCTCGGCTGGAGGTCGTACGTGCTTTCCCTGCCCAAACCCTTTTACACACTTAAAGCCGCTTGACCGCGACCGGCGGCCATGAACCGCGCGGGCACTGCCGATTGAGTGGGAAGCGTCGGCTCACGACGGTGGCGCGGTCTGATGATTGCTCTTGCCAGATGGCGCTTTTTCTCGTCCGCGGCGTTTCAGGCCGGTACGAGGCGCATCGGAAGGCGCGCGTAGGAGCGCGCGACGAAGCTCGAATGCAGCGGCAGCGGCTCGTCGTTCGTAAGCTCGAAGCTCCGCGTCCGCTCCAGCATCGCGCGCAGCACAACGCATCCCTCGAGTGTCGCGAGCAGCGACCCGATGCACGAGTGCGGTCCGATGCCGAACGCCAGATGCGGATTGTAAGCGCGCCCAACGTCGAATTCGTCGGGACGCTCAAAGACGGCGGCGTCGCGGTTTGCCGAGCCGATCCACACCAGAACGAGCTGGCCCGTCTCGACTTGCCGGCCGTGCAATTCGGTGGGCTTCGCCGCCAAACGCGGCATCGCCTGCACCGGAGAGGCGAACCGCAGCACTTCATCGACGGCCGTGGGTATCAGCCCTGGAGCGGTGCGCAGCCGCGCAAGCTGGTCCCGATGGGCCAGGAGCTCGACCATCATGTTGCTGATGAGCGCGGTGGTGGTCGCATTGCCCGCGACCAGCAGGACGGTCAGCATCTGGAGCAACTCGGGATACGACAGTTGCGCGCCGTCTTTATGGACGGCGACCAGCGCCGAGACCAGGTCCGCGCGCGGCTTGACCCGGCGCTCTTCGATGAGCGTTTTGAAATAGGCGTGCATCGCGCGCGTCGCCTCGACATGGCGCTCGACCATCTCCGGGCCCGGCAGCCTGAGCACGCCCTGGACCTGGTTCTGGGTCAGTTCGCGCGACCACTTTTGAAACTGCGGACCGTCTTCGGCCGGAACTCCCAGCAGCTGAGCGATGACTTGAATCGGAAATGGAGCGGTCAGCGCGGGAACGAGATCGACTTCGCCCTGCGCGAGCGCCTTGTCGAGCAGAGCGTCCACCGCCGCGCGCATCGCCGGCTCCAGCGCGCGCACCATCTTTGCGGTGAAAGCCTTGCTGATGAGCGAGCGCATGCGGCGATGGTATTCGCCGTCGGAGGTTGCGAAAAACGGCGGCATCTCCTCGGCAAGTTCGGGGCGTTCGAGAAGATACGGCTGCACGAAGCGGGCGAAATTGCTCGACCAGGTCTCGGCGTCCCTCAAAATCGCCTCGACATCGGCGTATCGAAAGACCGAAAGGACCGGCAGTCCGCAATGCTCATAGACGGGAAACTCACGCCGCGCACGGGCGTACAGTGGAAAGGGACTCCGCCGAGTAGCTTCGTTCAGCGGGTCGAAAGCGAAGTCCTGAGAGTTCATAGCTCCCCCGAGGTTCCAATCGCTTCAGAACCAGTGGGGCTGATTTTCATTCAATTTGTTAAGCGATTCCAGAGCGTGGGTCGAAAAAGAGCCATTGGCCGGGTAGCCGGGATTTCGAGTTGTCGCGAGTGTCTTCGCTTACGCGGGCATGGTATCAGAATCGTAGATGATCCCACGCGCCAGGAGGGAGTCCTATGGACAAGGACGACGCGCTCAGGTGCTCATTTTGTGGCAGGGACGAGGATGAGGTGGCATTTCTGCTCGCGGGCGGGGCGCAAAGCGTTTACATCTGCGGCGATTGCGTGGACATGTGCGTCGACATAATCAAGCGCGAGAAATTGAGCGGGCACGTTCCGCACACCTCGCACTGAGGCGGAAAACGCGAATCGCCGAGCGCGCGCAAACCCCGTGCTCGCGCGTCGCACGCCGCCAATACTCTGGACGGATTGCTCTCCGGGCCGAGGGGGAAGTGTTGCGGCGGAGCCGAGCGGCCGCGCGCGAAGCGTGAGCCGGCTCCCGCGTCAAGCGCCGCGATACCAGATCAGATCCAGCCGCCCATCGCGATTCCGGCCAGGACGGCGGCGCATCCGGCGAGCACGCTGCCGGCCAGATTCGCAAACGCGAGCAGGAACTCGCCGTCCTGCATAAGGCGCATCGATTCGTAGGTGAACGTCGAGAAGGTCGTGTAAGCGCCGACGAAGCCCACCGCGAACAGCAGCCGCCAGTTCGGATGGACCCACGGGCGTTCCTGCGCGAAGGCGAGAAAGAAGCCAAGGATGAAGCTGCCGGTGACGTTGATCACGAAGGTGCCCCACGGAAACACCGTGCCCCATCGCTCGGCGATGAATCCGCCGAGCAGATAACGGGCGTTGGCGCCGAGAAATCCGCCAAGTCCAACCCACAGAAGCGACGCCACCGTCCTACATTCCTCCCCTGGCCGCGCCGGCGAGCAGCGCGCGCATCATCTTGGTGCGTCCGACGATTCCGACGAGCTTCCCATCGGCGTCGACCACCGGCATCCGCTTGGTCCGCTTTTCGGCCGAGAGCGCGAGCGCGCTTGCGACAGGCATCTCCGCGCGCACCGTGACGACTTTGCGGGTCATCAGGTCCGCCGCGGTTTGGCCGTGAAGCCGCGCCAGATGTTGCCGTGCTTCCTCGCTTGTTTTTCCGAGCGGCACGCGCGCCACCAGCATCCGGATGAGCCCGGCGCGGCTTTCCGGGGCGACGCGCGAAACCAGATCGCTATCCGCGATGATCCCGACGACCCTGCGCTCGGAGTCGATCACGACCACCCGCCTGTGAGTCGAGGAAACCAGCATTTCGAACAGTTCCGCGACAGCGGTGCTTTCGCGCACAGTCGGAACGTCGCGTGACATCACGTCGGCGACGGTCGCGTGCTCGCCGACGACGGTTGTTCCCGGTTGCCATTCGGGAATGTGGACGGCTGCAATCGTGTTGAGCACATCGAGGCGGCCGAGAATTCCCACCAGCTTTCCGCTCGCGTCAACCACCGGCAATCGCTTCAGCCGCCGGGTCACCATCAGATGCGCCGCGTCGGCTAGCGAGGTGTCGGGCCGCACGGTTACGACTTCCCGGGTCATGATCTCGTTGACGCGGCGCTCGGGATTTTCGAGCGAACGATGAAGCTCGCGGACGAACTCAGCGTCGGCGGCGCGTTTAAGGCTGAGCCCGATTTGCATCCCGCCGCGAGTCAGAAGGTCGGTGTCGCTGACCATTCCGACCACCCGGCCGCCGGTGTCGACGACCGGAAGGGCAGTGAAGTCCTTGTCGAGGAGCAATTCGACGACGCGGGTCAGCGAGTCGTCGGCCCTGACGGTTACGACCTCGCGGCGCATCACCCGCTCGACCGTCACGTCGGGCAATCCGTGTCGAAATCCGATTCCCGGCCGCGCGATTTCGACGTCCTGCAGGGTCATCAGGGCGCTGGGCGCCATCTCCACAAGCGCAGGCAGAATTTGTTCGATCCTTTCGGCGCGGTCGATTAGGGTAATTACGATGGGAAGGTCCATCGACAGGCGCAGGATGGCGGAGGTGTGGATGCGGCTGGAGGCTCCGAAGCCGGCAACACCTCGCGTTACGGTTGCGCCCGCGATACCTTCGCGGCGCAGCAATTCCACGATCGCCATGTACAGGGCCTTGTGATGATGCTGGTCGGTTTCGCCCAGGTAGATGGTGAGCTGTCTGCCCTTGCCGGTGAACATTTCACACCTCGCGGTATCGCGATCCGCGCGTCCGATGGCGCGTGCCGCGGCGGGCCCGGCGATGCGCTCGCGAACCTCGCGCTGGCATCGGCGAGCCTGTTACATTTGCCGGATAGTCCAGTCGGGGCGGAGTCTGGAAGGAACACTCCCGCCGATGGGAAATCCAGCAGGAGTCATCAGCTTCCCGACGGAAGCGGTTTCGGTGAACCCCATCACCGCGTAGATTCTATAGATGGAGCAGGCCGTGATTGCAGTCAAGCACCCGCTCGAACGTCCAGGCGGTTGAGCGGGAGGCGGACCGCAAAGCAAGCCGATGCGGCCCATTATCGCGTCGGCGGGCCGGGCTGGGAGTGCGGAGAATCATAACGCAGGAGAATCACATGAAGGGACTTGCAGTTGCGGTTTTGGTTCTGGGCCTGATCGTACTGGCCGGTGCGGCGGCGGCGTTGTTCATGATCTTGAGTCCGTCGGTGACGGTGATGCCCACGACGATTCTGACCGGAGTGGTCGAAGGAATCATTCTGCTCGCGCTGTGCAATTTGGGTCTCGCGACCGTGGTCATCGCGCGATGCCGCGAGCCGAAGGCGACGGCCCATCAGGCGCCTTCGGCGCCTCCCGCCGGGCCGCCGGAATTCCGGGCTCAGTAGCCCGGACGGTCAAGATTTTGCCTGAGGGGACTCGAACTCGCGCATCGCGGCCAGGAAGAAGTTGCGCGCGATAAACGAGCGCCCGCCCGCGGCCTCGCTTTGCCGCGCCGGAAACCCCGCGGCTGCTCGCCGACCGCCTTCCGGCTTAGCGATGGATAAACGTCGCGCACGACGAGCGGCGCGCATCCCGCAAATCGGTTTGCGCGCGGACGAGAATGCGGCCCTGTCGCATTACGGCCGGGTTTGCGCGGGCGGCGGCGCGCTTTGCCCCGATGTAACATGGGGATATCCTCTTTCGGACGCCGCGCCCGCGGCGCTTTTCCATCGCAGGGAATGAAGGCATGAAGGAAACGGTTCGAATGCATAATGACGACACTGGAACGCGGGAACCGTGGCGGGCGCCGAATGCCGAAATCGAGCGGCTGCTCGCCCTGGAGCATCCCGACCCGCACTCGCTCCTCGGCATCCATCCGACGCCCGACGGGGTGGTGGTTCGCGCGTATCGGCCCGACGCCGAGCAAGTCGTTCTGATTGTCGAGGATAAGATTCGCCTGCCGATGGAGCGGCGGCATGATGACGGATTTTTCGAAATCCTGGTCCGGGAGCGGCGCGAGGTCTTTAAATATCTCCTGGAGGTCCATTACCCGCGCGGCGAGACCTTCACTATCGTCGATCCGTACCGCTTCCTTCCCACGGTCGGAGAACTCGACCTTCATCTATGGGCCGAGAGCAAGCACGAGCGCGTTTACGACAAGCTCGGCGCCCACCTGCGCGAGATCGACGGGATTCGCGGCGTATCGTTCGCGGTATGGGCGCCGAACGCGCGCAGCGTCAGCGTAATCGGCGATTTCAACGGGTGGGACGGCAGGCTTCACCTGATGCGAGTGTTGGGAAGCTCGGGCGTATGGGAGCTGTTCGTGCCCGACGCCGGTGCGGGCTCCAAGTACAAATACGAGATTCGCACTGGCGACGGCGGACTGCTGCTCAAAGCCGACCCGTTCGCGACGCTGATGGAGACGCCGCCGGCAACCGCGTCCGTCGTGTTCCAGTCTTCCTACCGGTTCAACGACCAGGAATGGATGGACGGGCGCCCGGGGCGCGAGGCGATCAAAAGCCCGATGTCGATCTATGAGGTGCATCTCGGCTCATGGCGCCGCGTGCCCGAGCAGGGACATCGCTCGCTCACCTACCGTGAGCTCGCCGAACAGCTGGGCGATTACGTCTCGGACATGGGATTTACCCACGTCGAGCTGCTGCCCGTGATGGAGCATCCGTTCGCCGGCTCGTGGGGCTACCAGGTGAGCGGATATTTCGCGCCGACCTCGCGCTTTGGAACGCCCGACGACTTCCGCTTCTTCGTTGACGAGATGCATCGGCGCAATATCGGCGTGATTCTCGACTGGGTGCCGGCGCACTTTCCGCGCGACGCGTTCAGCCTGGGGCGATTCGACGGCACCGCGCTCTACGAGCATCTCGATCCCCGTCTCGGTTATCATCCGGAATGGGACACGTACATTTTCAACTACGGCCGCAACGAGGTCAGGAGCTTCCTCATCGCGAGCGCGCTCTACTGGCTCGGCGAGTTCCATGCCGACGGGCTTCGTGTCGATGCGGTTGCGTCGATGATTTACCTGGATTACGGGCGGCGCGACGGCGAATGGGTGCCGAACCCGTACGGTGGAAAGGAGAACCTCGACGCGATCTCGTTTCTGCGCGCGATGAACGAGCGGGCCTACGCGCTTAACCCGGGCATCGTGATGGTGGCCGAGGAATCGACCGCGTGGACCGGCGTCAGCCGGCCGACCTACGCGGGAGGGCTTGGCTTCGGGCTCAAGTGGGATATGGGCTGGATGCACGACACACTCGAGTATTTCTCGCTCGACCCCGTCTATCGCCGCCATCATCATCGCGATCTTACCTTCGGGATGCTTTACGCGTGGAGCGAGAACTTCGTGCTTCCGCTTTCCCATGACGAGGTGGTGCATGGAAAGCGCTCGATGCTCTCGAAGATGCCGGGGGACCGATGGCAGCAGTTCGCGAACCTGCGCGCCCTTTACGCATACATGTGGGCGCGATGCGGCAAGAAGCTGCTCTTCATGGGCAGCGAGTTCGGCCAATGGCGCGAATGGAACCACGACGAGAGCCTTGACTGGAACCTGCTCGACTACGACGAGCATCGCGGACTGCAGCGCCTGGTGCGCGATTTGAACTGGCATTACCGGGTCGAGCCGGCGCTATGGGAGGCCGATGTCGAGCCCTCGGGCTTCCAATGGATCGCGCCGGATAACGCCGACGACAACGTGATCGTCTTCATGAGAATCGCGCCGTCGAGCGGCCAGAAGCTCATCTGCGTGTGCAACTTTTCGCCCGTGATGCGCGCGCCGTACCGGGTCGGCGTGCCGGAACCGGGCTTCTATCGCGAGATTCTCAACACCGACTCCGCGTACTACGGCGGCACGAACGCGGGAAACGCGGGCGGCGTCGAGGCGCGGAAGATCGAGTGGTTCGGTTTTTCGCACTCAATCGCGATCACTCTGCCGCCGCTTGCCGTGGTTTGGTTCCGCGCACCCTCCTAGGCTCTCAATCTGCCCGTTGCCCGGCTTGGCTGGGTCCCGTCAAACGGATAGAAAATGGCGCTGGCGGTTTTGGTCTCTGTCCCGCGAGGGAAGCTTCATGCGTGACGATTCGCGTTACAGGAAGCTGTTGGAATACCTCGGATTCGCCGAGTTGATGGGGGCGCTGATGGTGCTTGCCACGGCTTTCAGCGCGGTTGCGACCTGGCGCACCGCCAGCATCGCGAACGCCTTGTACAATGCCTCCGAGCGTCCCTACGTCGGAGTCGAGAACGTGTCGCTGGAACGCCTGCGGCCCGACGACTGCCATGTCGTGGCCCGTTATCGGAACTTCGGTAGCGTGCCGGCGGAAGGCGTCATTGTTACAGAGCGTCTTTTCCTTGACGGCAAGCCGGCCGATCATCGGCTCACGCTCGAGGCGGGAATTCTTTCTCCCAATGCTTCACATCACATGTTCGTCCATGTCCCGGCCGGCCGGATTGCGGCGGTCCTTTCCGGCCAGAGCAAGCTGAGCGTGGTGGTTGCCGCGTCGTATCGCGGGCCGGTCCGTTCCGGCCTCTGCTACGCGGAGCGGTTTACCTACATGCCTGAGACGAAAACCCTGGAGGTTGACGGCGGCTCGCCGCGATGCTCGGAGATCGGCCATTGGATCGACGGCGGTTCGCGGCGTTGAAGCTTGCGGCCTGATTTGGCAGCCTTGATTGCAGGGTAAAAACAACATGCGTTGTCCCATTTGCCGCAAGCCGGTTGACGTCTCGTCCGCGAATCGATTTCGCCCGTTCTGTTCGGAGCGATGCCGCATGATCGACCTCGGAACCTGGGCAAGCGAGGAGTACCGGGTCGCGGGCGGAAAAGCCGACGACCGCGAGCATCCCGACGACCTGCCCAACAAAAGGACTCTTCATTGAGTCCACGGGTGTCGCGCCGCAATGCCGGCCGGTAGCACCAACGCAGGGAGCCGCGCCCGAATTCATCCGAGCGCCGTCGTCGGGCCGCAAGTCGAACTGGGCGCGGGCGTTGAGGTTGGCCCGTTCTGCTTTCTCGACGGCCGTGTCAGGCTGGGTGCGGGGAGCAGGCTTATCAGCCACGTCACCATCCTCGGCGACACCGAACTCGGCGAGGGCAACGTCCTGCATCCCAACGTGGTTATCGGCGACGAGCCGCAGGACCTCGCCTACAGCGGCGGACCGCGCCTGGTCCGTATCGGCAGCGGCAACGTCTTTCGCGAGGGCACGACCATCCATCGCGCGAGCGAGCATGGCCGCGAAACCGTGATCGGCGACGGGAATTTCTTCATGCAGAACTCGCATGCCGCGCACGACTGCAGGGTCGGAAACCAAACCATAATCGCCGGCGGCGCGCTGCTCGCGGGATGGGTCGAGGTGGGTGATCGGGCAATTGTCTCGGGCAACTGCGTGGTGCATCAGTTCACTCGGATCGGACGGCTTGCGATGCTTCGCGGGCTGAGCCGCGCGAGCCGCGACGTTCCCCCGTTCTGCATCATGGACCTGACCCACACGCTGCGTGGCATAAATGTGGTCGGGCTTCGCCGCGCCGGTTTCAAGACTGCGCGGATACGAGCGCTCAAAGACGCGTTCGCGGTGCTGTTCGGACAGCGTCAAAACCTGAAGCTTGCGCTTGAAAGGCTTCTCTCGGAGGGCCCCGCGACCGCCGAGGTGCTTGAGATGGTCGAATTCATCCGTTCTTCGAAACGCGGAGTGGCGTTCGGCCCGCGCCGTCGAGGGGCGGACGAAGACTCGGCCGAGGAGTGATCCGGCGGCGTGCCAGCGCGCTCGCCATTTCGACAATAGCGGGTCGGAATTGCGATTGGTGCCTGCGAACGATCGGGTTGAGGACTTGGCGCGTTCTCACGGCCGCAGTCGCATCGGCGCCGCCGCCGGCCCGCCCAACGAGCGGCTTATTGAGTCTCAAACGCGGAGGAATGGAACGATGAAGTGGATTGTCGTTCTTGTACTGTTGGCGGTAATGCTCAACGGCTGCGCTTTGCTTGGCGCGCCGATCGTGGAAGAAGGTGGCACGCTGGTGGAGATGGCCGGCTCAGGCGCAAGTGGCGTTTCGGGCGTGATGGGCACCGAGTCGACGGTGGACGTCAATAGTTCGTGGATCGACAACAATAAAATGCAGACGCGCTATATGTACGCCCAGTTGGAGGCGATGCGCCGCAAACGTGATGCTGAACGGAGCAAACGCGCGGCGTCGGTGGGAATTTTGCGGGAGATGGCCGCGTCGAATCATGACCCGCGCCTGGCAGACCTCGCGCAATGGGTCAATGCCGGCGGCGATCCGCAGTTCGCGCTCAATTACGCGCTGTCGCGCGCTCGCGATGACGCCGTGCGAAGGCAGACCGTGAGAATCCTCAAAAACCTGTCCGAAAGGGAAAACAACCCAAGGCTCTACCAATTGGCGCTGTGGGTGGATTCGGGAGGAGATGCGAAATTCGCCCTCGATTATGCGCTCAAGCATTCGCGCGCGAGCGACTGGGCGTCTCTGGAGGCCCAGTCCGACGTCGCGCAAGATCCCCTTGCTTCGGCCGACCCGCCGAAGCCTTAGCTGGTTTTCCACAGGCGGACCGCCAAGCCCTCGCTGTCGCGAAAACTGTGGGCGGCGATAAATATGAAGATCTATCAAACGTGCTTATGCCCGGGCATCCGAGCGTCGGCAGCAAAATAATGCCGGTTCCATCCTGATTGCGCGTCGAAGCTCGGGAGACAGGCGGGTCTTTGGATAGCGGGAAGGCCTGTTGAATCGTCCCCGGCGACGATGCTCGGCGAAGTTGTTACTAGAGCCGGAGACTGACAGAATTGAGGCACCGGAAGGCGCTGGCGGACCGTCCCGCGTTATCCTCGGGCGGCCGATGCGCACGACCGATACAACCATGCGAGTAAGATGGCGGTTTCTTGTAGGGGCGGGTTTGATTGTGGCCGCGATCGCCTACCTCATTGTGGCGGCGATCCAGAGCACATCGGAATATTATCTCACCGTCAACGAGGTCAGCGCCCGCCGGGCGACCCTCGCCGGACAGGCGCTTCGTGTCGCGGGACGGGTCAAACCCGGCACAATCACCTGGGATCCGCGAACCCTTACGCTGAAATTTGCGATTATGCCCCCTCCGCCCCAGGGCAACTCCGGAGTAACGCCGGTTACGCAGGCCGACCCGCCGACCGCGCCGTCCTTCAAGGTTATCTGCAAGGGCGAACCGAAGCCTGACATGTTTGCGGCGAATCGTGACGTGATCGTTGAGGGAACGCTCGGCTCCGACGGAGTGATCGCCGCGACCCAGGTGCTCACCAAGTGCCCGTCGAAGTACCAGCCGAGCAAGGGAAGTTAGCCATCGATGCCTAATCTGGGTGAACTTGCGCTCGCGGTCGCACTGCTGCTCGCAATCTATTCGATCCTGGCGAATCTCTACGGCGCCCGGAACAACCGCGCCGACGTGCTGCAGAGCGCCCGCCACGCGCTGTGGGCGATGACTGTGATGGTCGCGCTGGCGGCGATCTCGTTGTGGATGGGATTGCTGACCAGCGATTTTTCTCTCGCCTACGTCGCCGAGCATTCCAGCCGTTCGCTTTCGGACTTCTACAAGTTCACTGCGTTATGGGGCGGGCAGGAAGGCTCGATGCTCTTCTGGACGCTGCTGCTATCAATCTTTACCTCGATAGCCGCCTACCAGAACCGCACCCGCAACCCGGAGATCGCGCCCTACGCGCTGGCGGTCCTGGGCGCCGTCGCGGTCTTCTTTCTCGGGATGCTGAATTTCGTGACGCCGCCGTTCCTGCTGCTCGCCCATCGCCCGCCCGACGGCGCGGACCTGAACCCGCTGCTGCAGAACTACTGGATGGCGATTCATCCGCCTTCGCTGTACACGGGCTACGTGAGCACGACGGTTCCGTTCGCTTTCGGCGCGGCGGCGCTGATCACCGGCAAGCTCGACGACACCTGGATCAGGACCACGCGCCGATGGGCGATTTTTTCGTGGTTCTTCCTGACGCTGGGCAACCTGTTCGGTGCGCGATGGGCCTACGAGGTGCTCGGATGGGGCGGCTACTGGGCGTGGGACCCGGTTGAGAACGCCGCCTTCATGCCGTGGCTCGTGATGACGGCCTACCTGCATTCGGTGATGATCCAGGAGCGCAAGGACATGCTGAAGGTGTGGAATCTCGCGCTTATCGGGCTCGCCTTTGCGCTCACGCTGTTCGGCACGTTCATCACCCGAAGCGGCGTCATTTCCTCGGTGCACTCGTTTACGCAATCGGGCCTCGGGCCATACTTCCTCAGCTTTGTTATCGGCGTTGTCGTAATGTACACGGCGCTGCTGATTTATCGCGTGCCCGACTTGAGAAGCCCGGCCGAATTCGAGTCCTATCTCTCGCGCGAAGCCGCCTTCCTGTTCAACAACCTCATCCTGGTCGGAATCGCGTTCGCGGTCTTCTGGGGCACGATCTTTCCGATTCTGTCGGAAGCCGTTCGAGGCGTGAAGATCACGGTGGGACCGCCGTTCTTCAACAAGGTCAACGGGCCGCTTGCGCTCGCGCTGGTCTTCCTGATGGGAGTCGGTCCGCTGATCGCATGGCGGCGCATGACGGTGAAAAATCTGCTGCGAGTCTTTGCCGCGCCCGCCGTGCTCGGAGTCGCAACCGGGGTGGCGCTGTTCGCTCTCGCCGGACTGCGCCAATGGTACGTGCTGACGGCCGGTTCGCTGGTCGGATTCGTCGCCGGAACCATCCTCGCCGAGTTCCGCCGCGGAGTGGTCGCGCGCCGCCATATAGTGAACGAGACCGTGCCGCGCGCGGTCGCCAATCTCATCTCAAAGAACAACCGCCGCTACGGCGGCTACATCATTCATATCGGCGTTCTGATCGCTTTCGTCGGGATTATCGGCTCCTCGTTCTTCAAAACCCAGGTCAAGCGGACCGTCAAGCAGGGGCAAAGCTTTGCCGTCGGCCCGTACCAGATCAAGTATCTCGGTCTTACCACCGCCGATACCCCGCACATGGCGAGCGCGACGGCGCGAATCGAGGTGCTCGAGAACGGGCGCGAGATCGCGCTGATGGACCCGGCCCGGGTCTTTTACAAGGCGCCGCAGCAGCCCGCGACCCAGGTTGCGATCCGCTCAACGCCGCTCAACGACCTGTACGTGGTGTTGGCGGGAATCGACGACGGAGGGCTGGTCACGTTCCAGGTGTTCCTGACGCCGCTTGTTCTGTGGCTGTGGGCAGGGGGCCTGGTGATGGCTCTCGGAACGGTGGTCGCGATGTGGCCGAACGTCCGTGAGCGCGCCGCGATTGCGCAGGCGCTTAAGGCGCAAAGGGGCGAGGACGAAGAACTCGCCGCCGACATCGCGCGGGGGACTGATTGAACCTGCGTCCGGCCGCCATATTGCGCGGGTACGCGTTGATTCTGCTCGCCGTGGCCGCGACGTTCGGCCTTCATGCGTCGTCGGGCGGCGCGGCGACCCGGCCCACAGTGGAAAGCGTCGCGCAGGGACTGACGTGCCAATGCGGATGCGGCCTGACGGTCGCCAATTGCAACCACCCCAATTGCGAATTCGCCGTGCCGGCGCGCGCGCAAATCGCCAAAATGATCAGTCGCGGGATGACCCGCGTCCAGATCATCGCCTTCTTCCGCAAGAAGTACGGGGACAAAATTCTTTCCGCCCCGCCCGCCCAGGGCTTCAACCTGCTCGCCTGGACGATGCCGTTTATCGCGCTGGCGGCCGGCGGCGCCCTGATCATGCTCCTGCTCGAACGATGGCGGCGCGCCACACCTTCGCTGCCGAGCGGTTCCGAAGCCGTTGCCGAGCGGCTCCCGGTGACGGATCCGAAGCTTCGCGAGAAGCTTGAAAAAGAAATTCGGGAGCAATTCTAGTGGTTTTCTACGTGGCGACCCTTCTGATTGTCACCGGGGTTGCGCTTTATGTCGCCTCGCCTCTGGTGAGCGGCCTTGGCCGCGCCCGCAGAACCCAAAGCCGCGAGGAACTGGTCGTCCAACACTGGGAGCACGAACACGCGCTCGCCGTCCAGGGCCTGAGAGATCTTGAATTCGACCGCCAGATGGGCAAGCTGGCCGACGCCGACTACGAATCGCTCCGCGCGGCGCTCGAAACCAAGGCGCTGGAAGCGATGAGCGCGCTCGAAAAAATCCACGACGATATCCGCCAGAAGCGCCTTGCCTCGCTTGAGGCCCCGAAGGTGAAACCCGCCGCGCCTGCCGCCGAGGTCTCCCTGCCGCCCTCCGCCGAACCCGTGCCGCAGGCATCCGTGCCCGAGACGGCGGCGGTTGCCTACAAAGCGCCCGCTCCCGCGGCGGTTAATCCGGGCCCCGAGCAGCGATGGACTCCCGGCGCCTCGGCCGGCGACCATTATCGAGCGAGCAGCGCGCCCCGGCTGCGCTTCTGTCCGCGATGCGGGCTTCGTGTGCTCGCGACCAGCAATTTCTGCGGCGAGTGCGGCGCGCCATTGCGCACCGGCGAGCGGGTTGTCACGCGGGCTTCATGATGACGGCGCCGGTCGTCGAAACCCACGCGCTCGGCAAGAGTTTCGGCGAGACCCCTGTTCTGAGGGACGTCAATCTGAAGCTCTATGCGGGCCGGGCCGCGATACTGATCGGCGGCAACGGCGCGGGCAAATCAACCTTGCTTAGAATCCTAGCCGGACTCGGGCGTCCCACCACCGGGCGCGTGACGATCTTCGGCGAGGACAGCCTGTCACTCTCGCATCAAAACCGCCGCCGAATCGGGATGCTGAGCCATCAGAGCTGGCTTTACCCGAATCTGACCGCGGGCGAGAACCTCGAGTTCTATGCAACCCTCTACGGCGTCGCCCATCCCGAGGCTGTCGCCGACCGATGGCTCGATCGAGTCGGCCTGCTCTCGTTCAGGCGTGAGCGCGTGCGCGCGTTCTCGCGCGGGATGGAGCAGCGGCTTTCGCTTGCGCGCGCGGTGCTCGCGCAGCCGATGCTGCTTCTGCTCGACGAGCCGTTCGCCGCGCTCGATCCGGACGGGGTCGCGATTGTCGGCGGGATGGTTCGCGAACAGGTCGAGCGCGGATGCGCGGTGGTGATGACGGCGCACGGGCCGACCGCGGTCGAGGGGCTGGAACTGGAAGCCTATTCGGTCGTGCGCGGGCGTCTCGCGCCGTATGGCGGCGAGCGCCGCGGCGGGCGCTTGCGCTCGATACCGGGGCGATGAGGGCGATGGGCGCGTTCGCGGCGATTTTGCGCAAGGATCTCCGGCTTGAGCTTCGCAGCGGGCAGAGCACGGTCGCGTTGTTCGCGCTCTCACTGCTGATACTCGTCGTGCTGGTCTTTACGCTCAGCCCCGACCCTGCCAACCGCGCCGAGGCCTCGGCGGGGGCGCTATGGGTTGCGATGGTGTTCGCGGGGATGCTCGGCGCGACGCGCGCGCTGCTCGCCGAGAACGAAAACGGATGCATGCGGGCGCTGGCGACCAGCCCGATCGATCCCGCGATGCTTTACGCGGCGAAACTTGCCGCCGCATTCATCTTCATGACCGTCGCGGAGGGTGCGGCGGTAATCCTGGTGGTGCTTTTCTTCAATCTCGAGTTCGGCCCCGAATTGCTGAGGCTTGCGCCGCCGGTGGTGCTCGGAACACTCGGATTTTCCGCGCTCGCGACGCTGCTCGCGGCGATTTCCGGCCGCACGCGCGCGGGCGACCTGCTGCTTCCGCTGCTCGCGGTGCCGATGTTCGTGCCGGCGCTGATTGCCGGAGTGAAGGCGAGCGCCGCCGCGCTTTCGGGCGCGGAACTTTCCGCAATGACCCGCTGGCTCGGGGTGCTGGTTGCCTTCGACGTCCTGTTCGTTACGCTCGGAGGATTGCTTTTCGAGCACGTGATCGGTGAGGATTAACCGGTTCGATGGCCGCAAGTTCTTCCCGTGGCAGTGCCGTTAACCCATCCGGCGCGAAGAAGGCGCGCGGGGTGCCCGCGCTCGCGCCGTGGCTCGGCGTGGCGACGCTCGCCCTGATGGTGGCGTCGCTGTTCATGGTCTTCGAGTACGTTCCGACCGAGGCCGAGCAGGGCATCGTCCAGCGCATCTTCTATTTCCACGTGCCGTGCGCGTGGGTCGCGTTCGCGGCGTTCGGACTGGTGGCGATATCGGGCGCCTTTTACCTGTGGCTGGGCGACCAGATATGGGACGACCTCGGTTACGCGTCGGCCGAGATCGGGATGGTC
The DNA here is from genome assembly GCA_021817345.1 of Deltaproteobacteria bacterium. GTDB lineage: Bacteria > Desulfobacterota > Binatia > Binatales > Binataceae > DTIX01. The sequence continues at coordinate 15,957 of JAKAVC010000009.1, forward strand.
TTCTGCACGCTCGTGCTGATCACCGGCTCGCTGTGGGCCAAGCCGATCTGGGGCGCGTGGTGGACGTGGGATTCGCGTCTTACGACGACCTTCATCCTGTGGCTGCTTTACGGCGGGTACCTGATGCTGCGCGCGATGGCCGATGACACGCCCGAAGTCGCGCGCTTCGGCGCGGTGGTCGGAATCGTGGCCGCGCTCGACGTGCCGGTGATTATCGTGTCGGTCAGGCTCTGGCGCACGATACATCCCGCGGTGCTGGTCACGCGCCAGGGCGGTCATGGGCTGGAGGATCCGCGGATGGTCGCGACGCTCCTGGTTGCGACCGTCGCCTTCACGGTGATGTTCGCGTGGCTGCTGATGTTGCGCTTCGCGCAGCTTCGGTTGCGCACCCGGATGAAGGAACTCAGGCGCCAACTGGCTCTTGCGGAAGCTTCGGCGGGAGATCTGTGATGCAGAATTTCGGTTACCTGTTCGCGGCCTACAGCATCATTTTCGCCGTGATCTTTTTCTACGTGATGTTCATCTGGCGGCGCCAGGCCGGTCTGGAGGCGGAAGTTCGCGCGATCGAGGCGCGGCTCAAGGAACTCGGTCAAAGCTCGCCCGCGGCTCCCGCCAATAGCTCGCGAGCCGGGCAATAGCACCACTGGGGCGCGAACCGAAGCCGCGCCTTAATTCTCCCAAGCGACGCGGCCTTGCGGCTGTCACCCCGCGTGCGCATCTTGAGAGGACGGACGCTCCACGATGGAGTTCAAGGACTACTACAAGACGCTGGGCCTGGAACGCACTGCCACCGACGCGGAAATCAAGAGCGCCTACCGCAAGCTCGCCCGCAAGTTCCATCCCGACCTCAATCCGAACAACAAGGAAGCCGAGCGCCGCTTCAAGGAGATCAACGAGGCCTACCAGGTCCTGAGCGACGCCGAAAAGCGCCGCAAGTACGATCAGCTCGGCGCCGACTGGGAGCACGGAGCGACCGAGGACGAAATCCTGCGCCGTTACGCCGCCGCAGGCGCCGGGGCACGTGCGGGCGCAGGTTCGCGATGGAGCACGGCGGGCGGCATGAGCGACTTCTTCGAGCAGTTCTTCGGCTTCGGCGCATCGCCGTTCGGAGCCGAGACGGCCGGAGCACGAGGCGGCCCGTTCGGTTTCGGTGGCGCGGCTGAGCGCCCCGCGCGCGCTCCTGACGTTACCGCCGAGGTTACGATATCGCTCGAGGACGCCGTACGCGGCGCCACGCGCAGGATCGAGCTTGCCGCGCAGGACGAATGCCCGCTATGCGGCGGAACCGGGATGGTCACGCGCGAGCAGCGCCAGGGCAAGCTTCGTGTTATCCGCTCCGCTCAGCCATGCCCGCATTGCGGCGGCGCCGGGATCATTCCCGTCAGGCGAGCCCTCGAAGTCTCGATCCCCGCAGGCGTCACCGAGGGCACGCGTATCAGGCTCAAAGGGCAGGGTGGACGCGGCGTGCGGCCCGATCTCAACGGCGACCTGTTCCTCGTCGTGCGTCTCCAACCGCATCCGGTGTTCACCGTCTCCGGGCGCGACCTCCGATGCCAGCTTCCGGTATGGGACTACGAAGCCGTGCTCGGCGCCGAAGTCAGCGCGCCCACGCTCGACGGAAAGATCTCGCTCAAGATCCCTCCTGAGAGTCAGACCGGACGAGTGCTGAGGCTTCGCGGGCGCGGGCTTCCCGCTCGCGGCGGCGAGCGTGCCGGCGATCTGCTCTATGAACTCAAAGTCCTTGCTCCGACCGGCCTGACCGCCGAAGAGCGTTCGCTGATGGAGCAGCTTGCCCACAAGCGGCGCGCACGCGGCGTCGCCGACCCGCGCGCCGAACTGATGAAGAAGGGTTAGAGCGATGGCGCGCTCGCGAAGGGATGAGCGGAAAGCCGCAAAGTTTCCGGCCGGCTCGGCGAGCTACATGAGCCGGTCGGTCGTATGCCGGCTCGGCGGAATCACCGAAAGCCAACTGATGCTCTGGGAGCACGAGGAGTTTGTCGCGCCGGCGGCGACGCTCCAGGTGGGACGGCGCTCGGAGCCGCTCTACGACGAAGGCGCGCTCAGGCGAATCCGCACTATCCGCACCCTCGCCGAGGAACTCGGCGTCAACCTCCCCGGCATCGGCGTGATTCTCCATCTCCTCGACCGGATGGGCGCACCCGGCGATCGGGACTAGCCCGGCCATCTCGCCGCCAGCGAAATGCCGGCGTTGCCCCGTGTGGCGACCGTGGATAGCTTTACATTGTAGTGGCTTTCCAACACGAGACGCGGCTCTTACGCAAGGTCGCGGGCGCGCTCTCACGGATCGGCCTTCGTCCCGGCGCGCTCGTGCTCGTCGCGCTCTCGGGCGGCGCCGATTCCGTTGCCCTGGTGCGCGCGATGCTCGCGCTCGGCGACAAATTCGGTTATCGGCTCGCCGCCGCCCATCTGAACCATCGCATTCGAGGCGAGGAGTCCGAGCGCGACGAGGCGTTCGTGCGGGCGCTGTGCGACAGGCTCGGCCTCGACCTTGAAGTCGAACACGCCGAGGGGCTTCGCGCGGGAATGCCGAATCTCGAAGAGCGTGCGCGCGAATATCGCTACGGGTTCTTCGAGCGAGTCGTGAAGGCGCGAGGCGCGGAGTACCTGGCGCTCGCCCATCAGGCCGACGATCAGGCTGAGACCGTGATGCTGCGCCTTTTACGCGGCGCGGGCGCGGCGGGACTTGCCGCGATGGACGAGCGTGGGCCGGGCCGAATTATCCGCCCGATGCTTGCGGCGACGCGCGCCGAGGTGCTCGGATACCTTGACGCAATCGAGGAGAACTTCGTATCCGACAGCACCAATTTGTCGCCCGCGATCCTCCGAAACCGGGTGCGGATGGAACTGCTGCCGATGCTCGAGCGCGAGTACGCGCCGGGACTCGCGGGACGGTTTTGCGAGCTTGCCGATGAGATGCGCGAACTCGACGGCTTCGTCCGGATTGCGGGAGGCAGGGAGTTGGCGGCGCGGATTGGCGCGGATGGCACGCTCAGCATCGCGGGCTTCGCCCGGCTCCATCCCGCGCTCCAGCGCGCGATCGTCCGCCTGTTCATGGAGAATCGGCTCGGAAGCCTGCGCCGGATTTCACGCGCGCATGTCGAGGCGATTCGCCGGCTATGCCTTGACGGACCGCCGAACGCAAGCCTTGATCTGCCGCACGGAACGCGCGCGGTTCGCGTGTACGAGAGGCTTCTTCTCGGTCGCGCGGAGGTTCTTGCGCGGCCGCGCTTTCGCGCTGCGATTGCGCCGTCGGGAACGACCGTTGTGCGCGAGGCGGGCTTCGAGTTCGAAGCGGCGACGCTTTCGGCTCGGGAAGTATCGCTTCCGGCGAACAAGATGGAGGCGCTGTTTGACGCGCGCGAAATCCCGGACGGCCTCGTCGCGCGCAATTTCCAGCCCGGGGACCGGCTCAATCCGCCCGGGATGCAGGGTCGGCGCAAGGTCAAGAAGATATTCATCGACGCGCGGATTCCCAGGGCCGAACGAATGACGTTTCCGGTGGTCGAATCCGGCGGCGAGATCGTATGGCTTCCGGGGCTGGCGCGCGCCGGCAAAGCGCGGGTGGGCGAGGGCACCGAGACTGTGCTACGACTGACTGCACATCGACTTTAATGACTGCTTGCAGGGGAGAATAAGCGCCGTTGCGAACTATTTAACACGCATGGTAGCCTGTTAGTTGGGATGAACCAGTTTTCCCGCAGTATCGCGCTATGGCTCGTTCTGGGCCTGATGTTTCTGCTGCTGTTCAATATTTTCAGCCGCCAGCAGACGCATCGCCCCGAAATAATTTTCTCCGACTTCCTCAACCAGGTCGAAAAGGGCGAGGTTTCCAAGGTCACCATCCAGGGTAATTCTATCCAAGGCGTGACCACTACCGGCGAGCATTTCAAAACCTACGCGCCGGCCGATCCCAACCTGGTTGCGACTCTTCGCGCGAAGAACGTCAAGATCGCGGCCAAGCCGGCCGAGGGCGACTCGTGGTGGGTAACCCTGCTGGTGCAGTGGCTCCCGATGCTGCTCCTGATCGGCGTGTGGATATTCTTCATGCGCCAGATGCAGGTCGGCGGCGGCAAGGCGATGTCCTTCGGAAAGAGTCGCGCCAAGCTTTTGACCGAAAGCACTCACAAGGTCACCTTCGCCGATGTGGCGGGAGTGGACGAGGCGAAGGACGAACTGGAGGAGATAATCCAGTTCCTTCGCGATCCGAAGCGCTTCACGCGCCTCGGCGGCAGAATCCCGAAGGGAGTCCTGCTGGTCGGATCGCCGGGGACCGGCAAAACCCTGCTGGCGCGCGCGATTGCGGGTGAGGCGGGTGTGCCGTTCTTCTCCATCTCGGGTTCGGACTTTGTCGAGATGTTTGTCGGCGTGGGAGCGTCGCGGGTGCGCGACCTCTTCGTGCAGGGCAAGAAACACGCGCCCTGCATCATTTTCATAGATGAGATTGACGCCGTCGGACGCCATCGCGGCGCAGGCCTCGGCGGCGGCCACGACGAGCGCGAGCAGACGCTCAACCAGTTGCTGGTCGAGATGGACGGTTTCGAGGCGAACGAGGGCGTAATCCTGGTCGCCGCGACCAACCGCCCCGATGTTCTCGACCCCGCGCTGCTGAGACCCGGCCGGTTCGACCGGCGCGTGGTGGTGCCGCGTCCGGACGTAAAAGGACGCGAGGGAATCCTGCGCGTCCATACCCATCGCGTGCCGCTGGCCGACAATGTCGAACTGGAAAAGCTCGCTCGCTCGACGCCGGGCTTTTCGGGCGCCGACCTGGAAAACCTTGTCAACGAAGCGGCCCTGCTTGCCGCCCGACGCAACAAGGAAAAGGTCGAGATGGTCGACTTCGAGCTGGCCAAGGACAAGGTGCTGATGGGCGCCGAACGCCGCTCGATGGTGATGTCGGTCGAGGAACGGCGCAACACGGCCTATCACGAGGCGGGCCACGCGCTGGTCGCGATTCTGCTGCCGGGGGCCGACCCGGTCCATAAGGTGACGATAATTCCGCGCGGAATGGCGCTCGGTGTGACCCAGCAATTGCCGACCGACGACCGCCATACTTATTCGCGCGATTACCTGATGACGCGGCTCGCGATGATGTTCGGCGGGCGTGCGGCCGAGGAGCTGATTTTCGGCCACATGACAACCGGCGCCGGCGACGACATCGAGAAGGCGACCGTGCTCGCACGCAAGATGGTGTGCGAGTGGGGGATGAGCAAGGAGCTTGGCCCGATGACCTTCGGACGGCGTGAGGAACAGGTGTTCCTCGGGCGCGATATCGGCCATCAGCGCGATTACTCCGAGCATACCGCGATCGAGATCGATCGCGAGGTGCGCCGAATCGTCGAGGAATCCTATCAGCGTGCGCGCAGTCTTCTTGCCGAAAATATCAAGGCGCTCCACGCGGTAGCGGAGCAATTGCTGGAAAAGGAAGTGCTCGACGGCTCCGAAGTGGTGGAAATCCTAAACGCGTGCCGTGAGGGGCGCGAGCTGCCGTTGGGCGGACGTCCGGCCACGGTCGAAGCCGCGTCCAAGCCCGCGCCGGCATCTGACGCCAAGGAACCGGCCAAGCAGCCGGAGCCCGCGCCGGTCGGGTCGATTCCGCCCAAGCCGGTCCTGGCCTGACCGAATCGGCTAAAAGGAGCGGAAAGGATATCCGGTTTCGGCGCGCGTTCGCCGATGCTCGTGAATGAACCTCGCGACTGCGCCCCGCCGATCGGATGAGCCGCGGCGACCCGGATCGCTCAGACTCAAGGGCAGCCTGACGATTCGCCTGCCCGCCGTGATGGGCGTTCTCAATGTAACGCCCGATTCGTTTTCCGACGGGGGCAGCTACTTCGAACGCGACCGCGCAATCGCGCACGGGCTGGAGTTGATCCGGGCTGGCGCGGATATTGTCGATGTGGGCGGCGAATCGACCCGCCCGGGAGCTCGCGAAGTTTCGGTGGACGAAGAGATCGCGCGGGTGGTCCCGGTTATCGAGGCGCTTGCCGCAAGCGCTCGGACTCCCATCTCCATCGACACGCGCAAGGCGGCGGTGGCGCGGGCGGCGCTTTCGGCCGGAGCGCGAATCGTCAATGACGTAAGCGGTCTCGTCTTCGATCCGGCGATGGTTGAGACTGTGGCGGAGGCTGACGCGGCAGTGGTGATAATGCATATGCGCGGGACGCCGGAAACGATGATGCGGCTCGCCCGCTATCGCGATGTCGTCACGCAGGTGCGGGGATGGCTCAAGGCGCGCGCGGCGTGGGCCGAGAGGGCGGGAATCAGGCGCTCGCGCATCATCGTCGATCCCGGTCTGGGTTTCGCCAAGACCGCAAACCATAATCTCAGACTGCTGGCCGCCTTGCCCTGGCTCTGCACCCTCGGCTATCCGGTATTGGTAGGGGCTTCGCGCAAGAGCTTCATACGGCGAATCGCGGGAGCCGATCCCGCCGGGGTAAGCTACGCAAGCGCGGCGGTGGGCGCGCTCGCGGTCGCCGCGGGAGCTTCGATCGTGCGGGTCCATGAACCCGGCGCGGCCCGCGCCGCAGTCGCGATGGCGTCGGCGGTGGCCCGCCGGGGACTGCGCTGAGAGGTAGGCTGCCTTCGATGCATCATTATCTGCCGGTGCTGCCTGCGCCACGATGGCAGGACATTATCGACATCCTGATCGTCGCCTACGTAATCTACCGGATCGCGCTTTTGATTCGGGGAACGCGGACGATGCAGATGGTCGTGGGGCTGGCGATCGTCGGAATCGCGTACGTGACCTCGCAGGTGTTCGGGCTGTTCACGCTCAACTGGCTGCTCAATAATTTCCTCGGGTCCCTGTTCGTCATCCTGGTGGTGATTTTCCAGGCCGATATCAGGCGCGCGCTCACCCGGGTGGGAGCGGGACCGTTCTTCGGCGCGCGCGTGACCAGTGCGGGAATAGCCGAGGAGCTTGCGATGGCGGCGGCGTGGCTTTCGGCCCGCAGAATAGGGGCGCTTATCGTTATCGAGCAGGAGGACGGCCTGAACGAGTTCGTCGAAACCGGAAGGATGCTTTACAGCCGGGTCTCGCCAGAGCTGCTCGAAACGATTTTCATGCGCGGCTCGCCGCTTCATGACGGGGCGGTGATAATCAAGGGCGATCAGATACTGGCCGCCTCGTGCGTGCTGCCGCTCTCATCGAACCCCAGCGTGAGCCTTGCGCTTGGCACCCGCCATCGGGCGGCGATCGGCATGACCGAGGATACCGACGCGGTCGTGCTCGTGGTCTCGGAGGAGGACGGCACCATCTCGATTGCGCGAAACGGCCAGCTCGAGCGCGGACTCGAACCCTCCGAGTTGCTGAGCACGCTGCGGAAGCTTCTGGCATGAGCACCGCCGAGCAAACATCCGGCAAGGTTCCGGAACCGCAAGAGCCCGAGGCGGGCGGCGCGGGGCGGCGGAGTCTCGCGCGTCAGTCGCCGACAAGCGGGCTATGGCGGCGTGTGCGCAGGAATATCGGACTCAAGATTCTTTCGCTCGTGATTGCAATCGGGCTCTGGACCTTCGTCAATGCCGGCCAGCGCAGCGCGATCGAGTCGATGCAGGTACCTGTCACCTATCACGGCCTTGCCCAGGGACTCGTTATCGTCAACCATCCCATCGACTTCGTGAAAATCCAGGTGATGGGGCCGCGTACGCTGCTTTCACTGCTCGATCCCGAGCGCCTCGCGGTCAAACTCGATTTATCTTCGATCGGGCCCGGCCAGGCGTCGTTCAAGATCACGCCCGCGATGTTCGACATTCCGCGCCAGACCAGCGTGACCAGCGTTTCACCGTCGGACGTGATGCTTGACGTTGACCGTATCGTGCGTCGCGATGTTCCCGTGCGTCTTGTAGTCCAGGGCAAGGTTGCCAAGGGGTACGCCGTGCAGTCCGCCAAAGTGCAGCCGCCGACCGTCAGGGTGATTGGTCCTAGCCGCTACGTCGATGCGCTTGAAGCGATCTTCAGCGAGCCGGTCGATGTGACGGGGGTCTCCTCAGACGTCGATCGGACGGTCAATTTGCGCAACCCCAGTGGCGTCGGGGTTGTGCTATCGATCGTCAAAGTCGAGGCGAGCATCACGGTCACGCAGAAAGTCACCGATCGCGAGTTTCGCAACGTCGCCCTTCAGGTCAAGGACAGCGGCTACAGGTACCGGATCATGCCGAAGACCGGCGCGGTTACCGTTCGCGGCCCGGAATTGCTGCTCGCGCAACTCAACTCCGACGGCCTTCTCTACGTCGAGGCGAAAGATCTCCGTCCCGGCCTTCATTCGGTCGCGGTCCAGGTCAATCTGCCCGACGGTATCAAGCTGGTGCGCCAGTCGCCCGATACGGCTAAACTGAGGCTCTATCCCGAGAAGATTTCCAGGAACTGAACGGATGGGTACGCGTCGCAGGTTGTTCGGCACTGACGGAATCAGAGGCGTGGCGAATGAAGAGCCGATCACGCCGGAAACCGCGCTCAGGCTCGGGCGCGCGCTCGCCCATGTCTTCAAAGACCACGCCGGACGTCATCGCCGAATCCTGATCGGCAAGGACACCCGGCTCTCGGGCTACATGCTCGAGACCGCGATCGCCTCGGGGATCTGCTCGATGGGCGTGGACGTGTTGCTGGTCGGCCCGCTTCCGACGCCCGCAATCGCCTTTCTCACCCGCAGCATGCGCGCCGAGGCGGGAGTGGTGATTTCGGCCTCGCACAATCCGTTTCAGGACAACGGGATCAAGTTTTTCTCGCGCGACGGATTCAAGCTCGACGACGATATCGAACAGCGTATCGAGGATCTCGTCTTCGACGACAGCGTGCTCGCCCGCGCGCGCGCAACCGCCGGCGATATAGGCAAGGCCGCGCGTATCGACGACGCGCTCGGCCGCTACCTGGTGTTTCTCAAGACCTGCGTGCCGCGCGACGTCACTTTCGACGGCCTCAAGGTCGCCATTGATTGCGCAAACGGCGCGGCCTACCGGGTCGGGCCCGAGGCGCTCGAGGAACTCGGCGCCGAGGTCGTGGCGCTCGGCGTTGAGCCCGACGGCACCAATATCAATCTCGGATGCGGCGCGGTTCACACCGGCGCGCTTCGCGAAACCGTCGTGCGCGAGCGATGCCACGTCGGGATCGCGCTCGACGGCGACGGCGACCGCGCAATCCTGGTGGACGAACGCGGCGAACTGTTCGACGGCGACGACGTGATGGCGCTGATGGCGCGGCGGATGAGCCGGGCCGGAACGCTTCGCAACAATACCGTGGTCGCCACCGTGATGAGCAACTTCGGGCTCGAACTTTCGCTGCGTCAGGCTGGGATCAAGCTGGTGCGCACGGAGGTTGGCGATCCCGCGGTGGTGCGCGAGATGCGCGCGAATTCCTACAACCTCGGCGGCGAGCAATCGGGGCACGTCATTTTCATGGACCATTCGACGACCGGCGACGGCCTTATTTCCGCGCTGACGGTCCTGTCGCAGATGGCGGGATTGGGGAAACCGCTCAGCGAGCTGCGCGCGATGCATCGTGTGCCCCAGGTGCTGGAAAACGTCCGCGTGCGCGAGCGCGTGCCGCTTAGCGAAATGCCGGACGTTGCCGGCGCGATCGCCCAGGCCGAGGCGCGCCTTGCCGGCAGCGGGCGGCTTTTGGTTCGTTACTCAGGCACCGAGATGCTTGCGCGCGTGATGGTCGAGGGCGAGGACCACGCGGAGATAAGCACGCTCGCCCGCGAGATCGGCGCGGCAATCCAGAGACGAGTCGGCGCCTAGTAGCGTCCGCGCGAGGCTGATTTCGCAGGGTATTTCCTTGCGGCGGAGACGGGTTTCGCGCGTTTGAGCGCGGCGGGTTTTGAGCCGAGAGCCTTCAGGTACATCCTGACCGTGCGTTTGAGCCCGTAGTAAAGCGCGTCGGCGACAAGCGCCTGTCCAATCGACGTCTCGAGCAGCCCGGGCACGTTCTTCACATAGGCGGGAAGATTGTCGAGGTTGAGGTCGTGCCCCGCGTTCAGCCCGAGTCCGACGCTTTTGGCGACGAGCGCGGCCTCGCGATGACGCTTCAGGATTGCTCTGCCCTCACGCGTTCCGAACGCCATCGCGTACGGCCCGGTGTAAAGCTCGATCCGGTTTGCGCCGAACTCTTTCGCCTGCCGCACCGTCTCTTGATCCGGCTCGACGAACAGGCTGACCCGCATCCCGCCCTCGGTGAGCCGCTTTATGGCATCGCGAAGCCATGCGGTGCGTTCGTCGAGCGCCCATCCCTGGTTCGAGGTGAGCACGTCGGGCGCGTCGGGCACCAGCGTGACCTGCGTCGGCTTGACCGCGCACACCAAGTCGAGAAAATCGGGACTCGGATAACCTTCGACGTTGAACTCGCGCCCGTATTCGTTCATCACGACCGGAGCAACCTCGTACACGTCGCTACGGCGGATATGGCGCTCGTCGGGGCGCGGATGCACCGTGATGCCGTGGCATCCCGCCTCGCTACAGGTGCGCACGGCCTTGAGCAGGTTGGGAATGTCGCCGCCGCGCGCGTTACGCAAAAGCGCTATCTTGTTGACGTTTACGCTGAGGCGGACCATCTGCGGATACGATCAAGGCTAAGCCCCAGCGCGGGGGCGCGCAATCGCCCGAAGGCGAACCGGCATGCCCGCCATCCGTTCCCGCGCGCGGTTTTGGTAACATCGGGGCGTAGCCGGGATCACGATGATACTTCTTAGCGCCTCGGAAAGCCGCGAACTCGATCGCCTGAGCCAGGAAAAATACGGCGTTGCGTCGTACTCGCTGATGACCCGCGCGGGCGAGGCGGTCGCGCTTGCTGCAATCGAACGCTACGGCGAGGCGTTGCGCTCGGGCGTGCTCGTCGTCGCGGGCAAAGGCAACAACGGCGGCGACGGGATGGTCGCGGCGCGAAGGCTCAGGCAGGAGGGAATCGCGGTGCGGGCCGTGCTGCTCGGCAGGACCTCGCAGCTCAAGGGCGACGCGGCGCGCGCGCTTTCGGATTATCTCGCAACCGGGACAAGTGTCGCCGAAGCGGATTCCGAAGATGCGCTCACGCGCGCATTCTCGACTCGTCCCGGCGCGGTAATCGACGCCGTCTTCGGCACCGGGCTCAACGCGGAGGTCGCGGGACTACCGCGCAGGGCGCTCGAGATGATCAACTCGCTTGGGGTTCCCATCGTCGCCGTGGATATCGCCTCGGGCGTCAACTCCGACACGGGCGCGGTGATGGGCGCGGCCGTGCGCGCCTCGATGACGGTCACGTTCGGCTTCGCCAAGTTCGGGCACGTTTCCTATCCGGGTGCGGACAATTGCGGCGAGCTTCGGATCGAGGAAATCGGATTTGCGCCGTCCGCGATCCAGGATATCGCGCCGCGCGGACGCTTTCTCGAGGCCGCAGACGTGCGCGGCCTGATTGGGCGGCGTCCGATGAACTCGCACAAGGGACTCAACGGGCACGTGATGGTGATCGCCGGAGGGCGCGGCAAGGGCGGCGCGTCGCTGCTCGCCTCGCGCGGGGCCTTGCGAACAGGCGCCGGTCTCGTCACCGCGGCGATTCCCCAATGTGTCGCGGACATCGTTGCCGCGGGGCAGGCCGAGTTGATGACCGAGCCGATACCCGATCGCCACGGACATTTCGACGCCGACGCGGCGGCGGGCGTGCTGTCGGCGCTCGTTGAGGGCAAGGACGCATTGGTCGCCGGTCCCGGAATCGGAATCAGCGACGACACCGAACGGCTGGTCGAATGGCTGATTGTGCACGGAGTCGCGCCCGGGCGTCCGATGCTGCTCGACGCGGATGCGCTGAACGTGCTCGCGCGGCTCGGATGCGAACGGCTGCGCGAGGCGCGCGGCCCGGTCGTGATGACGCCTCATCCGGGCGAGATGGCCCGTCTGCTCGGAAGTTCCACCGCGATCGTGAACGCCGACCGGATAACCGCCGCGCGAACTCTCTCGCAGCGCACCGGCGCGGTCGTGCTGCTGAAGGGCGCGCGTTCGGTCGTCTGCGGCCCTCAGGGTGAAGTTTACGTTAATTCGACCGGGAATCCCGGGATGGGTTCGCCGGGGATGGGCGACGCGCTTTCAGGGATGGTCGGCGCGCTGATGGGGCAGGGGTTGAAGGCGCTCGATGCGCTGGCGCTCGGGGTTTTCCTGCACGGCTATGCGGCCGACCGCGCCGCAAAACGCATCGGTCAGGTCGGTTACCTGGCCGGCGATCTTATCGACGAAATCCCCCGCGCCCGCGAAGCGCTCGCCTCGTAAGCGCGCTATAATCGGCAAAGCAACGACACCGCGCATTTTTGACGATGAGCGAAGCATCCAGATTCCCCACCGACGCAGGCGACGAGGTCGTTTTCGTCGTCGAGAGCAATTCATCCCGCGAAACCAAGGCCTGGGGGCGGCGGCTTGCCTCGCTGCTCCGGGGCGGTGAACTTATCGGGCTGACCGGCGAACTGGGCGCCGGCAAGACCTGCTTTATCAAGGGCCTCGCGCGCGGGCTCAGGCTGCGCGAAGAGGACATTCTCAGTCCCACTTTCACGATGATCCAGGAGCATCACGGCCGTCTCGGCCTCTACCATATCGATCTCTACCGTCTCGAAGCGCCAAGCCTCGACGACATGGGCCTGCGCGAATACCTGTTCTCGGACGCCGTCGCGGCGGTCGAATGGTGCGAGCGCCTGCGAGAGGCGAACGAGCTGGAGATGCTGTCGATTAGAATCAGCTACGCCGGGGCGAGCAGCCGGCGGATGGAATTTCGCGCCGGCGGCTCGCGCTATCACGCGCTTCTTGGCGAGCTTAGACGCCGCTTTTCATGAAACCGGCCTTGCGGCTCCCGATACCCGGCGCAGGCGCAAAGCCCTCTGGTCTGCGTGACAGTTTACCATCATAATTAGCCTCTACTCGCAAACGTGCGCAGTTTGGGACTCCCTGTACGATGAGTCTGGTTGTTCAGAAGTATGGTGGCACGTCGGTCGGCTCGATCGAGCGGATCAAGGCGGTGGCCGAACGTGTCGTTGAAAGCCGCAAGCGCGGCAACGACCTGGTGGTGGTCGTCTCCGCGATGGCGGGCGAGACCAATCGCCTGTTCAAGCTCGCCCAGGAACTGAGCGAGATGCCGAACCCGCGCGAGACCGACGTTCTGGTCTCGACCGGAGAGCAGGTCTCGGCGGCGCTGCTGGCGATTCGGCTTGAAGCGCTCGGATACCCGACCGTCTCGTTCCTGGCCCATCAGCTCCGTATCGCGACCGACTCGAATCACGGCCGTGCGCGCATCAGGTCCGTCGAGTCCGACCGGGTAAGACGCGCGCTCGACGACGGCATGATAGCCGTGGTTGCGGGCTACCAGGGCGTGGACCCGGCCGGCGACATCACGACGCTCGGGCGCGGCGCGTCGGACCTGACAGCGGTTGCGCTTGCGGCTGCGCTTCATGCCGATCTGTGCGAGATCTATACGGACGTCGAGGGCGTTTACACCGCGGACCCGAATATCGTGCCGGGTGCGCGAAAACTCGCACGCATCTCGTACGACGAGATGATGGAGATGGCCGGGCTCGGCGCCAAAGTCCTGCAATTGCGCTCGGTTGAACTCGCGCAGCGATACAATGTACCCCTGGTGGTGCGTTCCAGTTTCAGTTCGGCGGAGGGAACCTGGGTGGGCCAAGGTGATCGTTCGATGGAAGACGTGCTGGTCTCGGGAGTCACTCTCGATCAGAACCAAAGCAAGATTACGATTGCCGGAGTCGAGGACCGTCCCGGCCTTGCGGCGAAGATTTTCGGCCCTATCGCCGACGCCGGGATCGTCGTTGACATGATTATCCAGAACGCGAGCGCCGACGGGCGCACCGATATGACTTTCACGGTTGCGCGCGACGAGCTGCGCCGCGCCCTCGATATCGTCAAGCGCGTTGCCGGCGAGATCGGCGCCCAGGGCGTGCGCCATGAGGATCCGGTCGCGAAAGTCTCAATTGTGGGGCTCGGGATGCGCACCCATGCCGGAGTGGCCGCCACGATGTTCCGGGTGCTGTCCGACGAGCGGATCAATATCGAGATGATCGCGACCTCGGAGATAAAGGTTTCGGTGGTGGTCAACGCGAAGTACGGCGAGCTTGCGATGCGGGCGCTGCACGACGCATTCCTGGGCGGCGCGAATACCGCGTCGGAAACGGTTTGAGCGATGGCCGCGGTAAAGAAAATACAAATCTACGACACGACGCTGCGCGACGGATGCCAGTCCGAGGACGTTTCGCTCACGGTTGAAGACAAGGTCCAGATCGCAAGAAAGCTCGACGATCTCGGCGTCGATTATATCGAGGGCGGATGGCCCGGCTCGAACGAGCGCGACGCCGCGTTCTTCCGCGAGGTGAAGAAGGCGCGCCTCAAGCACGCGCGTGTTGCCGCGTTCGGCTCGACTCGCCGCGCCAATATCAAGGCCTCGCAGGACCGCAACCTTCACCTCCTGCTCAAGGCCGACACCCCGGTCGCGACCGTGGTCGGCAAGACCTGGGATCTCCACGTGCGCGAGGCGCTTCGGATTTCCAACCAGGCGAACCTCGAGATCCTTCACGACACGATCGCTTTCCTGAAAAAGCACGTCGACGAGGCGATCCTCGACGCCGAGCATTTTTTCGACGGCTACTACAACAATCCCGACTTCGCGCTGGCGTGCCTGCGCGCGGCGGAAGACGCGGGAGCCGACCTCATCTGCCTGTGCGACACCAACGGCGGGCGGCTGCCTCACGAAATCGAGGACGCCGTGCGGGTTGCGGCCGAAACCGTGAAATGCCCGCTCGGAATCCATTGCCATAACGATTCCGAGGTCGCGGTCGCCAATTCGATCGCCGCCGTGCGCGCCGGCGCGGTGCAGGTCCAGGGCACGATCAACGGGCTTGGCGAGCGATGCGGCAATGCCAACCTGGTTTCGATTATCCCCGACCTGCAACTGAAGCTCGGCTACCAGTGCGTCGCCCCGCAGAAATTGAAGGCGCTGCAGGAAGTCTCGATGCTCGTGTATGAGCTGGCCAATATCACGCCGCATCCGCGCCAGCCCTACGTCGGGCGAAGCGCCTTCGCGCACAAGGCGGGACTCCACGTCTCCGGGATTCAGCGCGACGCGCGCACCTACGAGCACGTCGATCCCGCGCTGGTCGGCAACGACCGCCGCGTGCTTCTGTCCGAACTCTCCGGGCGCGCCAATATCGTTTACAAGAGCAAGGAGTTCGGCCTCGATATCGCGCAGAATAACGAGAAGATCGGCCATCTGCTCGACGAACTTAAACGCCTGGAGAGCGAGGGCTATTCGTTCGAAGGTGCCGACGCGTCGTTTGAGCTCCTGATGCTGCGTACGCTCGGCCTGGCCCGCGAGTACTTCAAGTTCGTGAGCTTTCGCGTCTTTGACGACAAGTGGCACGAGGACCGCGCGCCGTTTAGCGAGGCGGTCGTGGTGATCGAGGGTCCCGACGGCAGGCGCTCGCGCACCGCGGCGATCGGCAACGGCCCGGTCAATGCGCTCGACTCGGCGCTGCGCCAGGCGCTGGTTCCCTACTATCCGTCCCTTGAGGCGATGGAACTGAGCGACTACAAGGTCCGCGTGCTCAGCAACGGCGGCGCGGGAGGCACCGGCGCCCGGGTCCGAGTGCTGATCGAATCGAGCGACGGAAAACGGCGATGGGGCACGGTGGGCGTGTCGGCCAACGTGGTCGACGCGAGCTGGCAGGCCCTGGTTGACTCTGTCGAATACAAGCTCCACAAGGATAATGTGAAGCCTCGCGTCAAGGCGCATCCGGCCGGCGCCAATTCCCGGCATCGTTCCAAGCGCGCCGCCACGCGCGGCGAGCCCGCCCAATCGGGAGCCTGAAGACGGCTCCGGCGGCGGACCAGGGTGAACCGATGGGCATTCTCGCCCGCATGCGTGAAGATATTCAGGCCGCGTTCGATCACGATCCTGCCGCGCGAACCACGCTCGAGGTGATTCTCACCTACCCGGGCCTTCACGCCATCTGGGCGCATCGCTTCTCCCACTGGCTGTGGAACCATCGCCTGAAACTTCTCGGCCGCCTGGTAAGTGAATTCTCCCGATGGCTGACCGGGATCGAAATCCATCCCGGCGCGACCATCGGCCGGCGCCTGTTTATCGACCACGGCATGGGCGTGGTGATCGGCGAGACCACTGAAATCGGCGACGACGTGCTTATCTACCAGGGCGTGACCCTCGGCGGCACCAGCCTCAAGAAGGAAAAGCGCCATCCCACGATCGAAGACCATGTGATGATAAGCGCCGGCGCCTGCGTGATCGGTCCCGTGCGGATCGGACGCGGTAGCAGGATTGGCGCGGGTGCGGTTGTGGTTCTCGACGCGCCGCCTTATTCCACAGTCGTCGGAATTCCGGGCAAGGTGATCGAGGGCCAGAGCGCACGCCAGGACGTGCTCGAACTCGAGCATCGCAAGCTCCCCGATCCGGTCGCGCGCGCGATGAACCAGCTCGTTGACCGGATCAACCGGATGAACGTCCGGCTTGCCGAAATAGAGGAGCGCCAGGACTGCCTTGAAGACAAACTCGCGTCGGCCGACGGCCGTCTAAGCGAACCTTCGGAGCATCCGGAACCTCCGCTTCCCGATCCCAAGGAGCGCTGAAGCCTCCGTTTTACAGGCGTTCGCATCGCGGACCGCGCTCCGACCCGTCTTCTTTTGCATCGTCGCAGGGTAAGCTAAGTTAATACCTCTTTCAGCGGCAGCATTGCGCATGCGATGACTATCTATCTCGACCATAACGCGGGCGCCCCGGTAAGGCCGGAGGTGCGCGCGGCGATCGAGCGATTCCTTGCCGACGAGGGCGGAAATCCATCGTCGGTCCATCGCGCCGGCCAGCGTGCGCGCCGGGCGCTCGAGCACGCGCGCGCCAGCGTTGCGCGTCTGATCGGAGCTGCGCCACGCCAGATCATCTTTACCAGCGGCGGGACCGAATCGAACAATCTCGCGATTTTCGGCGCCGCAAAGGCGCACAGCGCTCGGCGCAGGATCGTGAGTTCAGCGATCGAGCACTCCTCGGTTCTTGCGCCGCTTTCGGAGCTGGAATCGGGAGGATTCGAGATAGTTCGCGTCGTGCCCGGCCGCGACGGACGAATCGCGCCTGAGCGGGTTGTCGAAGCGCTCGATCGCAACACCGCGCTGGTAACGCTCGCGATGGCGAACGCGGAGGTCGGCACCCTCCAGGAACTCGCTCCGGTTGGAATTGCCGCGCGTGAGGCCGGAGCGCTGTTCCATGTCGACGCGGCGCAGGCCGCAGGCCGCGTGCGGGTTGCCGTCGATGAGCTCGGGTGCGACCTGATGACGCTCAGCGCGCACAAGCTCGGAGCGCCGGCGGGTATCGGCGCCCTCTACGTGCGCGACCCGGCTCGACTCGCGCCGATAACCGTCGGCGGAGCGCAGGAGGGCGGTCTTCGCGCAGGCACCCAGAATCTGCTCGGCGCGCTCGCGTTCGGCGCCGCCGCTGAAACCGTCGAGCGCGTGTTCGAGGACGAAACCGCGCGCGTCGCCGCGATGGCCGAACGGATGCTGGCGCGGCTGACGGCCGCGATCCCGGGACTGCGGCTGAACGGGCCGCGAGCGGGTCGAATCGCCAATACGCTCAACCTCACTTTTCCGGGCGTTCTCGGCGAGAGCCTGCTGATCGCGCTCGATCTTGAAGGCGTGGAAGTCTCGATGGGCTCGGCGTGCGCGGCCGGCGCGGTTGAGCCTTCGCACGTGCTGCTCGCGATGGGCCTCGGCGCGGCCGAGGCGCGAAGCTCGCTGCGGCTCAGCCTCGGATGGAACACCACCGGCGAGGACGTCGAGCGCGCCTCGGAAATAATCGTCCGCGTGTGGCGGCGAGTGGCCGAATCCGAGCCGGCGCCGCGCGGCGAAGCGGCGGAGGCCGTCCGATGAGCGCGCGGGTTCTGGTTGCGATGTCGGGCGGGGTGGACAGCTCCGTCGCCGCGGCGCTTCTCCGCGAACGCGGCTACGACGTGGTCGGCGTCGCGATGAGGCTTGCGCCGGAACCGCCCGCGGGAATTGCGCGCCGGCGCGCCACCTGCTGCTCGCACGACGACTTCGAAGACGCACGCCGCGTCGCGGAGCGGATGAACTTCCCGTTCTACGTCGTCGATCTGCGCGAGGACTTCGCCGCGCGCGTTATAGTGAACTTCATCAACGAATATCTCGACGGGCGCACCCCGAATCCGTGCGTGATGTGCAACCGCGAGATCAAGTTCGACCGCCTATGGAGCAGGGCGCGCGCGCTTGGCGCCGACTTCGTCGCAACCGGCCATTACGCGCGAGTCGAGCGCGGCGCCGACGGCCGCTATCGTCTCATGCGCGCGGCCGATTCGACCAAGGATCAGTCCTACTTCCTGTTCACGCTCGGACAGACAGAGCTTTCGCGCACGCTCTTTCCGCTCGGCGCGATGACCAAGGCCGAGGTGCGCGCACGCGCGCGGGAACTCGGGCTTGCCAACGCCGACAAGCCCGAAAGCCAGGAGATATGCTTCGTCGCCGACGGCGATTACGCGCGTTTCGTCGAGCGCGAAGCCCCGAGCGGACGAATTCGCCCCGGCCGCGTCGTCGATCCCGAGGGCAGGATTCTCGCCACGCATGCCGGGATGCATCGGTTCACCGTCGGCCAGCGCCGTGGCCTCGGAGTCGCCGCGGGCGAGCCGCTTTACGTCCGCGAAATAAGAGCGGAAAGCGGCGAAGTCGTGGTCGCAAGGCGCGAGGCGCTGCGATGCGCCGGGCTGGTCGCAAACCGGGTCAATCTCGTCGACCCGGAGCTTTGCCGTGAAGGCGCGGTAGAGGTTGAGGCAAAGATCCGCTACCGTCATCCGGCCCTGCCCGCCGTGCTTTCGATGGACGGCGCCGAGCGCGCGGAAGTCCGCTTTCGCTTGCCGGCTCCCGCAGTTACGCCCGGACAGGCGTGTGTGTTTTACCAGGGCGACGAAGTCGTGGGCGGCGGATTTATCGAAAGGGCGATCGAAGGATAGCCGCGCGATGCGTTTTGCGATTGCGACGCTTGGATGCAAGGTCAACCAGTACGACTCGGCGATGATCGAGTCGCGCCTTGCCGCGCGCGGACTTATCCGATGCGAGTTCGACCAGCCAGCCGACGTCTATATCGTCAACACCTGCACGGTGACCGACCGGGCCGACTCCGAGAGCCTGAGGCTCGCCCGGCGCGCGCGCCGGCTCAATCCCAAAGCGCGGGTTGTCATGACCGGATGCTTCGCGCAGGCCAATCCGGCCGCGCTCTCGCGCGCGCACGAGGTTGACGCGGTGGTCGGCCTGGCGCGGCCCGACGATCTGGAACGCGCCGTGATTGGCGACGCGCCGGAGCGCGTGATGGTTTCCAACCTGCGCAAGGTGCGCGGGGAAATCGAGCTTAAGGGCGTTGCGATGGAGGGGCAGACGCGCGCGTTTCTCAAGCTGCAGGAGGGATGCGATCAGTTTTGCAGCTTCTGTATCGTGCCGGTTTCGCGCGGCGCCTCGCGCAGCGTCGAACCGCGCAGGGTAATCGACGCGCTCGACCAGCTTCATGAGCGCGGCTTCAAGGAGGTTATCCTCTCGGGCGTCCATCTGGGCGGCTACGGACGGGATCTCGACCCGCCGGTCGAACTGGCGCATCTGCTGGAGATGGTCGCCGAGCGCTCTCCGATTGGGCGAATCAGAATCAGCTCGCTCGACCCGGAAGAGCTAAGCGACGGAATAATCGCTATAATTACATCAAGCGAGAAGTTCTGTCCGCATCTCCATCTGCCGCTCCAGGCGGGAGAAGACCGGGTGCTGGGCGCGATGCGCCGGCGATACGATACCGCCTTCTATCGCGACCGGGTCGAGCGCGTGCTAGAGGCGATGCCTGACGCGGCGATCGGGACCGACCTTATCGTGGGATTTCCGGGCGAGAGCGCAGAGGAGTTCGCGGCTTCGATCAAATTTGTCGAAAGCCTTCCGCTCGCGTACTTGCACGTTTTTCCATACGCGGTCAGGGCCGGAACCACTGCGGCCAAAATACCCGGCAAGGTGAGTCCTGCCGAGATAAAGCGCCGCGCCGCCGCGATGCGGCGGGTGGGAGAGCGAAAGCGAACGCTCTTTATGGAGCGCTTCATCGGACAAACACTTAAAGTGTTACTTGAAGAACAAAGACAGGACGGGGGGATTGGAGGCTATAGCCGCAACTACGTGCGGGTATTGACGCGCAGTCCCTCCGACTTGAGCAACCAAGAAGTTGAGGTGGAGGCTTCGTTTGTCGAAGGCGCCCAGATGGTTGGGCAGATTGTTTCGGTTCAGGGCCGCGACGCCGCCCGAGCCGAAGCCAACTGAGTCCGCCCAGACCGCTACAGCCGAACTCGAAACCAGACTGGGATACAGGTTCGCTCGCCCGGAGCTTCTGATGACCGCGCTTACGCATCCCAGCGCGGCGACCGGAAGCGACGCCCATTACGAGCGCCTTGAATTCCTTGGCGACGCGGTTCTCGATTTGGCCATTGCCGATATGCTCATGCGCCGTTTCCCGGAGGCGAAGGAGGGCCCGTTGTCCAAGCAGCGCGCCTCGATCGTCAACGGCCGCACCCTTGCCCTCAAGGCCCAGGCTATCGGGCTCGGCGACCTGCTCAAGCTCGGCAAGGGCGAGGAGAAAAGCGGCGGGCGCGAGAAAATCTCGATCCTTGCCGCCGCCTTTGAGGCCGTTATCGGCGCTATCTATATCGACGGCGGACTCGGCCCCGCCCAGCGCGTGGTCGAATCGCTGTTCGCCGATGATATCGGCGGACCCGCCGCCGAGCGCGATTACAAGACTGAACTTCAGGAAATCGCCTACCGCCGCTTCCGCGCGCAGCCGGTTTACGAACTGGTCTCCGCGCGCGGCCCCGACCACGCCAAGCGTTTCACGACCCGCATCCGTATCGCGGGCCGCGAGCTGGGGGTCGGCGAGGGCGGCAGCAAGAAGCAGAGTGAACAGGCCGCGGCGCGCGCCGCGCTGATGCGGATCGAAGACGAGTTACGTGAACGCGGAAAGTAGGCATCGATGCGGTTTCGTTGCAGTCGGCGGACGCTCGAACGTGGGAAAATCCACCCTCGTCAATCGCCTCGTCGGCCGCAAGGTCGCAATCGTCACCCCCAAGCCGCAGACCACCCGCCGCCGCCTGCTCGGAATCCTGAGCGGTCTCGACGCTCAGGTCATTTTTATCGACACGCCCGGTGTCCACGAGGCCGCGCGCCTGATTAACCGCCGCATGGTCGAGGCGGCGCGCCGTGCGCTCGCCGAGGGCGACGTCCTGATGGGCGTGGTCGAGGCCGGCCCCGAACTCGATCGCCGCGACCGCGCGTTTATCGCCGAGATGAACACGATCGCCCGCCCCCGGATACTGGCGGTCAACAAGATCGATCTGCTCGGACGCGAACGGATGCTCCCGATGCTCGAGCAGTGCCGCGAGGCCGCTCCCGACGCCGAGATCGTTCCGGTAAGCGCGCTCACCGGCGAGAATGTCGCGGAACTGCTCAACACCATAAAGAACCTCCTGCCCGAAGGGCCGCCGCTGATGCCTGAGGACGAGTACACCGACCAGAGCGAACGGATGCTCGCCGGCGAAATTATCAGGGAGAAACTGTTCCTCAAGGTTCACGAGGAAATTCCCTTCACCAGCGCGGTCCGGGTCGAGCAGTTCGTCGAGGAGCCCGAGCGCAAGCTCATCAGGATATCCGCGCTCATCGTCGTCGAACGCGACTCGCACAAGGCGATCGTGATCGGCGCGGGCGGCCGCATGGTCAAGGAAATCGGCACCGCCGCGCGGCTCGAACTCGAGGAGATCCTCGGGTCTAAAGTGTTCCTTGAACTTCACGTCAAGGTCGATCCGCATTGGACCAGGAACCTGCGCAAGCTCGAGGAGATGGGAATCGGAACGTGACCGCGCTCGAAAAATCAAAGCGCCGACCGGCGCCGTCCGCAGCCGAGGCCGCGCTTGCCGGCGGCCTTCCGTGCGTGGTCCTGGTCGGGCGCGCCAATGCCGGCAAATCCACGCTGTTCAACCGCATCGCCGGCGGACGCCGCGCGCTCACCAGTGCGATTCCCGGCACCACCCGCGACCTCAACTTCGCCCGCGTCTCGCACGGCGGGCGCGACTTCGTGCTCGTCGATTCGGGCGGACTGGAACTCGGCGGGCGCGAGCCGATGTCCGAGCGCGTGATGCGCGAGGCGCTCGCCGCGGTCGGCGTCGCCGACGTGGTCGTGATGCTGTTCGACGGGCGCGCGGGATTTTCCCAGGCCGACGCCGAGGCGCTTGCGCTTATCCGCGAGGCGGGATGCCCGATGCTGGTCGCGGTCAACAAGATAGACCGTCCCGGACAGGAGGCCGCGGCTTCCGAATTCTATGCGGCCGGCGCCGAGAAGCTCTATTTCGTGTCCGCAGCGCACGGGCTTGGCGTCGAGGAGCTGCTCGACGCGGTGGCCGAGCGGCTTCCCGCGCGCGAGGCCGCGCCCGAGGAAAAGCCCGAACTCAAGGTCGCGCTTATCGGACGGCCCAACGTCGGCAAGTCCTCGCTGCTCAACCGGCTTTCCGGCTACCAGCGCGCGATTGTAAGCGAGATGCCCGGAACGACGCGCGACACGCTCGACGTCCCGCTCACCTTCGAGGGGCGCCGCCTTCTGCTTATCGATACCGCCGGAATTCGGCGCCGCACGCGGGTCGCCGGCGACCTCGAGCAGGCCGCCGTCGGCCGCGCTCTCGACACGATACGCCGGGCCGACGTGCTCGTCCTTGTTATCGACGCGAGCGAGGGAATCACCGACCAGGACGCGCGCCTGGCGAGTCTGGTCGATAGCAACGACCGCGCGATGGTGCTGGTGTGCAACAAATGGGACCTCGCGGCGCGCGAGGGCGCGAAGATTCCCGCATTCGTGCGCCAGGCCCATGCGCGATTTCCCTTCCTTGAGTACGCCACGATGGTGTTCACGTCGGCGGTGACCGGCGACGGGGTGCGGGACGTGCTTCCGGCGGTGCTGGCGGCGGGCGAATCGTGGCGCGCGACGTTCCAGACCTCGCGCCTCAACCGGATTCTGGCCGAGGCCCTGGCCGCGATGGATCCGCCGATCATCGCGCGCCGGCGCCTCAACCTGATGTATGTGACGCAGGTCGGGAGCGCGCCGCCGAGGCTCAAGTTCTTTTCCAACCTGGACCGCGACATCCCGGCCCATTACGTGCGCTTCCTGGAGTCGCGCTTTCGAAATGCCCTTGGGCTTGTCGGGACGCCGCTTCGGCTCACATTTCGCCGCACCGGGCGCGACGAGCGGCGCTCGGGCGCCGCCGCGGCAGCCAGGCGCAGACGATGAGCGCGGCGCGTCCGGGTCTCGCGCCCCGCCCGCAAGGCTATTCGTCGGCGCGCGAGTGTCGGTTATATTAGCGGTCCAAGGCAAGCCGCCGTGATACTCATCCTTGATTTCGGAAGCCAGTACACGCAGCTAATCGCACGGCGCGTGCGAGAGGCGCACGTCTATTGCGAGATTCATCCGTACAATCTCGCGCCCGCGAAGATCCGCGCGATGAAGCCGCGCGGGATTATCCTGTCAGGCGGCCCCGCGAGCTTCTACGAGGACAACGCGCCCGACGTCGCGCCCGAAACGCTCGCGCTCGACGTCCCGTATCTCGGAATCTGCTACGGGATGTATCTGCTCGCCCATCATGCCGGCTCCAGGACCGCGCCCGCGCGCACCCGCGAGTACGGCCCCGCAACCCTGGTTATCGACGAGGACGATCCGCTCTTCGCCGGCCTCGACCGCCACGAACAGAAAGTCTGGATGAGCCACGGCGATCGGGTCGAGAGGCTCGCGCCCTCGCTTCGTTCGATCGCGCACACCGAGAATGCTCCGTGCGCCGCGCTTAGAAGCGCCGACGGCCGGATGCGCGGAATCCAGTTCCATCCCGAGGTCGTCCATACGCCCAACGGCGCGCAAATTCTGCGCAACTTCGTGCTCGGCATCTGCGGCGAGCCGGGCGACTGGACGATGGCGAACTTTATCGAGACCAAGGTCGCTGAAATCCGCGCCAAGGCCGGCCCGTCCGACAAGGTCGTGATGGGTCTTTCCGGGGGCGTCGATTCCTCGGTTGCCGCCGTGCTGCTCCATCGCGCGGTCGGCGACCGGCTCGAATGCGTGTTCGTGGATACCGGGCTTCTGCGCGCGGGCGAGCGCGAACGCATGGAAAATATCTTTGCGAAGCAGATCGGAATCCGCCTTCGCCTGGTGGACGCCTCCGGGCTGTTTATCGAGCGCCTTTCGGGCGTGACCGACCCCGAGCAAAAACGCCGCATCATCGGGCATACCTTTATCGAGGTGTTCGACGCCGAGGCGCACAAGCTCGGCGGCGCGCGCTTCCTCGGCCAGGGCACGCTCTATCCCGACGTGATCGAGTCGGTCTCCTTCAAGGGGCCGTCGGCGACGATCAAGAGCCATCACAACGTCGGCGGCCTGCCCGAGCGGATGAAGCTCGAACTTATCGAGCCGCTGCGCGAGTTGTTCAAGGACGAGGTGCGCGAGCTTGGGCGCGAACTCAACCTTCCGCCCGAGATCGTCGAGCGCGAGCCGTTTCCCGGCCCGGGGCTTGCCGTGCGGATCGTCGGCGAGGTGACGCGCGAGCGGCTGGAACTTCTGCGGCGCGCCGACGAGATCGTGATGCAGGAATTCGAGCGCTCGGGCGTGCGGCGCCGCCTATGGCAGGCGTTCGCCGTCCTGCTCCCGCTCAAGACCGTCGGCGTGATGGGCGACGGGCGCACCTACGAGAGCGTGATCGCGATTCGCGCGGTCGAGTCGCAGGACGGGATGACCGCGGACTGGGCGCGGCTTGACCCGGACTTTCTCGCGCGGCTTTCGAGCCGCATCACCAACGAGGCCAGGGGCGTCAACCGCGTGGTTTACGATATAACCTCGAAGCCGCCCGCAACGATTGAATGGGAGTGACACGTGACGGTTCGCACCCGCTACGCTCCGAGCCCAACCGGCTCGCTGCACATCGGCAACGTCCGCTCCGGGCTGTTCGCCTATCTCTTCGCGCGCCATAACCAGGGCGCGTTCATCCTGCGGATCGACGACACCGACCGCGAGCGCTCGACCAAAGAATCGCTCGACGAGATCCTGGAGAGCCTCCGATGGATCGGGATGGAATGGGACGAGGGTCCGCCCGACCCGCGCTACTTCCAGTCGAATCGCTTCGCTCTCTATCGCGAGGCCGCGCGAAAACTCCTGCGCGAGGGCAAGGCGTATCCGTGTTACTGCACCGCCGAGGAACTCGAGGCGAAACGCAAACAGGCCGAACGCGAACGCCGCAAGCCCGGCTACGACGGCAAATGCCGCGACCTCGCTTTCCCGCCCGATATCGAGCTTCCCGACCGCGACGCGGGCCGCAACTACACGATCCGCTTCCGCTCGCCGCGCGAAGGCCAGACCGTCGTTGACGATCTGATCAAGGGCCGCGCGGTGTTCGAGAACTCGGAACTCGACGACCTGATAATCTTCCGCTCCGACGGCGTGCCGACCTACAACTTCGCAACCGTTATCGACGACGCCGACTTCCGCGTCACGCACGTCGTGCGCGGCGACGACCATCTGCCGAACACTCCGCGCCAGATGCAGATTTTCCGCGCGCTCGGGCTTGAGCCGCCCGCCTACGCGCATCTGCCGATGGTGATGGGTCCGGACGGGACCAAGCTCTCCAAGCGCCACGGCGCGACTTCGGTGTTCGCCTACCGCGACGCGGGATATTTTCCCGAGGCGCTCATCAATTACCTTGCGCGCCTTGGATGGTCGCACGGGGACCAGGAAATCTTCACGCGCCAGGAGCTGATCGAGTATTTCGATTTTTCCGGATGCGGCAAATCGGCCGGCATCTTCAACGCGGAAAAGCTGCTCTGGCTCAACTTCCATTACATGAAGCAGCGAAGCCTCTCGCAGCTCGCGCGCGAAGTGAAGCCCTTCATCGCGCGGGCCGGCTACTCGATTCCCGGCGACGACGCGTGGCTCGAAAAGATGATCGCGACGCTTCGCGAGCGCGCCAAAACGCTGGTCGAGCTGGTCGATTTCGCCAAGTTCTACTTAAGCGACGAAATCGCGATCGATCCCAAGGCCGCCGCCAGGTTCCTCAAGCCGCAGGTCGCCGAGCAGCTCGCCGCGCTTGCGGCGGAACTGGAGTCGCTCGGCGGGGACTTCTCCGAGACCGCTATTGCCGAAGCGTTCGGCCGGGTCCTGGAGCGCTTCGCGATCAAGCTCGGGCAGTTGGCGCAGCCCGTTCGCGTGGCGCTTACCGGAGGCACCGTGAGCCCGGGAATCTACGAGGTAATCGCGGTGCTCGGAAAGGAACGCACGCTCAGGCGTCTTCGAGCGGCGATAAAGCTTGCCCAGGCCGCGGGATGACAGGCGCGCCGCTCTTCGCCGTTTCCCGAAGCGGCGATCTATGATTTCCGGTGCGCCGGCAACACCAGAATCTGCCCGCTCATCTCGGGCTGATGGATCGCGCAATAGAAGCTGTACAGTCCGGGCCTTCACTTTGGCGGGCGCCGCGCCTGCGCGAGGCGGGCGGACTCCGCATAGTACTGCGGCCAGCAGGATGATCCGGAAGCGGGACGGAGTGATGCCCGCAGAGCGCCGGGTTATGGCGATGGTTACGGTTCCTTTCGGCGGCTTGGCGGAACCCGTACTCGACGCGAGTCCCACTCCATAGTACCCTTATAGGCATGAGCATTCTCATTCCATATGTCGTGGAGCAGACCGGCCGCGGCGAGCGGTCCTACGACATCTACTCGCGCCTGCTGAAGGACCGGATAGTGTTCCTCGGCGGCCCTATCGGCGACGAACTCGCCAACCTTATCACCGCGCAGCTTCTGTTCCTGGAGTCCGAGGACCCGGAACGCGAAATAAACATGTATATCAACTCGCCCGGCGGCTCGGTCACCGCGGGGCTTGCGATTTACGACACGATGCAGTTCGTGAAGCCCCCGGTTTCGACGCTGTGCGTCGGGCAGGCCGCGAGCATGGGCTCCTTCCTGCTCGCGGCGGGAGCCAAGGGACGGCGCTACGCGCTGCCTCATTCGAGGATAATGATCCATCAGCTTTCCGGCGGCTTTCAGGGCCAGGCGAGCGATATCGAAATCCAGGCGCGCGAGGCGCTTCGGCTCAAAGGCATGCTCAATGAAATCCTCGCGCGGCATACCGGCAAGAATCTCAAGCAGATCGAGAAGGACACCGAGCGCGACACCTTCATGGGCGCGTCGCAGGCGGTCGAGTACGGGATAATTGACGAGGTGATCGTCGCGCGCCCGAACAAGGTCCCGACGGTCTAGGCTTCGCGGCCCGTTTTCTTCGCGAAAAACGCCTGGCGGTGAAGAAACCGCCGGGCGTTTTTTTGGCGCTCGCGCGGGCGGTTGCGAAAAAGCGCCCGCCAACATACTATGGGGGAGTATGAGAGCGGCAACTAGGCACGCGGCGTGCAAACATCCGCGGATGAAGCAGCGTCCGCGCCCCGCCTCGCTGAAGAGCGAGACCGCGATGCGTCTTAGCCGGGCCGAGGGACAGCTTCGCGGGATAAAACGGATGGTCGAGGAGGACGCCTATTGTATCGACGTCCTGCAGCAGATCTCGGCGGCGCGCCGCGCGCTTGAGCGGGTGGCGCTGATGCTGCTGCGCGACCACATGGAGACCTGCGTTGCCGACGCTATCGCCGCGCGCAGGCCCGAAGACAAGATTCGCGAGGTGATCGATACGGTCGATCGCTTCCTGGCGTAGGCACGATGGAAGTCCAGGCGAAAACCGAACATTTCCGCATCCGCGGGATGCATTGCGCGAACTGCGCCCTCACGATCGAGGGCGCGATCGGCGAGATGCCCGGCGTGCGCGAGGCGCGGGTCAATTTCGCCGCCGAGACGCTTACCGTGCAAGCCGAGCCGTCGGTCTCGCGCCGCGAGATCGAGGAGCGCGTGGCGAAGGCGGGCTACCAGGCGCTCGAACCGGCCGCCGAAGCGGGCGCCGGCGAGTCGGCGCTCGACAGGACTGAGGCGCGGCGAAACCTCGCGTGGGTTGTGGCAAGCGCAATCGGCGCGGCGCTCGTGATAGCGCTTGCGCACGTTGGCGGCCGCAAGGCCGAGCTTGGCGAATTCGCGGTCGCCACTATCGTGATGTTCACCGCGGGGCTGACGTTCTATCGCGGAGCGTGGCTCGCGCTTCGCAACCGCACCGCGAACATGGACACGCTGGTCGCGCTCGGAATCAGCGCCGCGTACTTCTACTCGGTGCTGACGACATTCCCGGCGATTTTCTTCTCCGGGCCGGTCTTCTTCGACACCTCGGTCGAGCTGATCCTGTTCATCCGCTTCGGCAAATACCTGGAGTCGCGGGCGCGCGGGCGCGCGATGGCGGCGTTGCGCGCGCTGCTCTCGCTGGTGCCCGACGACGCGATCGTTATCCGCGACGGGCGCGAAACCGCCGTCAAGGCCTCGGAAATCCGAAAGGGTGACACGGTCGTTGTGCGGCCCGGCACGCGCATTCCCGTGGATGGGAAAGTCGCTGGCGGATACAGCGCGGTGGACGAGTCGATGCTCACCGGCGAATCGATGCCGGTCGAAAAGGGCGTGGGCGACGACGTCTCGGGCGGAACGCTCAACATGAGCGGCGCACTCACGGTCACGGCGACGCGGGTCGGCGCCGAGACCGCGCTCGCGCAGATCGTCAGGATGGTCGAGGAGGCGCAGGCGGACCGCGCGCCGATTCAGCGGCTGGCGGATTTCGTCGCGGCGCGCTTCGTGCCGAGCGTGATCGCGATCGCGATTCTGACCTTTGCCGCGTGGGCGTGGTTCGGGCCGAGCGCGGTGATGGCGCTTACGGCGGCGACCGCGGTGCTGGTGATCGCGTGCCCGTGCGCGATGGGCCTGGCGACGCCGACCGCGCTGATGGTCGGAAGCGGGGTGGGGCTTCGCGCGGGAATCCTTTTCAAGCGCGCTTCCGCGCTCGAACTGATAACCCGCGTCAAGGTGATGTTCTTCGACAAGACCGGCACGCTGACCGAGGGAAGGCCCGAAGTCGAATCGATAGCGGTTGTCGGCGGCGTCGGCGAATCGCAGGCGCTTGCGCTGGCCGCGGCGGCCGCCTCCGGCTCGGTGCATCCGCTCTCACGCTCGGTCGTCGCCTGCGCGCAGGCGCTCGGAATCGAAGCGCCGAAGGCCGGGAAGATCGAAGAGGCGCCCGGGATGGGCGTGACCGGCGAGCTTGACGGCTCAAGGCTCGCGCTCGGCAATGCGCGGCTGATGGAGAGGCGCGGCGTCGCAATCGGCGCCGAGGCGCGCGCCGAAGCGCAGCGCCTTGCGGCGTCGGCCGCAACGCCCCTTTACCTCGCGCGCGACGGCGCGGTTCTCGCCGTGCTTGGTTTTCGCGATCCGGAAAAGCCCGAGGCGAAAGGCGCGCTGGAAGAAGTGCGTGGGATGGGCATCCGCACCGTGATGCTCTCGGGCGACAATCATGGGGTTGCGCAAGCGGTCGCCGCGCGGCTTGGAATCGACGAATTTCACGCCGAACTCAGGCCCGAGGACAAGATCGCGATTGTCCGGCGCTGCAAGTCCGAAGGGATGTTCACGGCGATGGTCGGCGACGGTATCAATGACGCGCCGGCGCTTGCCGCCGCCGATATCGGAATCGCGATTGGCTCGGGAACCGACGCGGCGAAGGAGACCGGAGAGGTCGTGCTCACCCGCAACGACCTTTACGATATCGTGCGCGCGCTCGAGCTCGGCCGCCTGACACTTCGCAAGGTGAAGCAGAATCTGTTCTGGGCGTTCTTCTACAATACGCTCGGCATTCCGATCGCGGCGGGCGCGCTCTATCCGTTTTTTGGAATAACCCTGAACCCGGCGTTCGCGGGCCTTGCGATGGCGCTTTCGAGCGTGAGCGTGGTCAGCAATGCGCTGCTGCTTGGATTCGCCGAAAAGCGCCTCGCCACGATAGGCCCGGGCGCGCGCCCGCGTGGCCAGGAGCATCCGGGTGCGACGCGCGCACCGGCGATAATCGAAATTTCAGCGACCCCTGCGGCCGCGTCGGAGCGGGCCGCGGCCGTCGCGGATACGGGTTCGGTCAACGGCAACCCGAAGGAGAGTCACGAGATGGCGAGCAAACTTAAATGTTCGAAATGCGGATACGAGATGGCGATGCCGAATCATTGCAACAAGCCGATGCATGTCGGCGCCGTGAAGGGCCGCGATGAACTGGTGTGCTGGATGGGTCCCGACTGCGGCCATCAGGAAATTCCGAGCCATTGCGGCACGCCGATGCAGGAAGTCGCAACCGCCTGAGTCTCGCACGCCGCATACGCGCGCGCATCTCAGAGCGGCGCGCGGGTTTGCGCCGCCCTAAAGCGGCGAGCCCGCGGTACCGAGAAGCGCGCGGCGGATAAGCGGTATCGGGAGTCCGCCCTCGGCGAGAAATTCGTCGTGGAATTTCTCCAGGGTGAACGCCGCGCCTTCTTTTTTGCGGAGATCGGCGCGCAGCTTGAGGATCATCAGTTTTCCCAGTTCGTAGCGCAGGTAGCCGGGATCCTCGGTTCCGCGCAGCGCCTCGACGCGCGCGTTGTTCGGCGTCATGTAGGCGTTTTTCTCGAAAAACGCCGTCGCCTGCGCGACCGTCATCCCTTCGGTGTGCATCTTGATTCCGACCAGGTAGCGGCACGCGCGCAGCAGGGCGAGTTGCAGCATCGCGAGCCGATACTTCGGCTTGTCCCGGTGAAGTCCCTCGTCGAGCATCATCTGCTCGCAGTAAAACGCCCATCCTTCGACGTTCGCGCCCGAATAATAGAGCGAGCGCACCAGGTCGGGATTGTGCCGGTTATAGAGGAACTGCACGTAATGGCCCGGATAGACCTCGTGCACCGAGATGTCCGAAATCAGCGGCCGTGAGAAAAATTCCAGCAGTTGCTCGCGCCGCGCGGCCGGCCACGACGGGTCTGGCAGCGTCACATAGAAATACGCCTCGGCGGATTTCTCGAACGGCCCCGGCGTGTCCATCGAGGCGAACGTCGTTGCGCGCATGAACGGCGGCGTCTCGCGCACGAGCGGCTCCGGTCCCGGCGGAAGCGTGACGATACGATGCGCGATGACGAACGCGCGCAGCGCGGCGAGACCCGCTTTCACTTCGGGGATGACCTTGTCGGCAGGCGGATGCTCGCGATTGACCATCGCGGCGACTTCGGCCGGAGTGCGCGAGGGATCGATTTCATGCGCGGTCCGATCGAACTCGATTTGAACCGCCGCAAGCTCCTTCTCGCCCACGGCTTCCAACTGGGTGAGCGGCGCGTTGACCATGTCGTCGTCGGCGAGCATCCGCCGATACGCGGGCGTTCCGATCGCATAGCTGCCGCGCGCCCGCGCCATCAGGTGGCCGCGCAGCCATCGCGCATAATCCTCGATTGCGGCTGTCAGCCGCGCGTTCGCCTTCTCGAAGGCGGCCTTGTCGGGACCGTCGGGCACGGAGGCGAACGCCCTGGGCAGATCGCTTTTGAAGAACGCGAGCGTCGCCGGCATGTCCGCGAGCACGATCTCGATTGCGACCGGCGGCGTGCGAGAGGCCGTCAGATTGTCCCGCGCCGCCGCCAGATTGGCGAGCGCGGCGGTCTCGCGCGCCGTAACCGAGCGCATCCGGACCTCGGCGGGCGCGAAATTGCGCTGAATCAGGCTGTAGATCGCGGAAGTCGGAAGATACATCGCGGGATCGCGTTCGAACTGGCGAACCTCCTCGTTCCACAGAAGCTCGCTGTCGGTCTGCGCGACTAGCCATTGGCGATCGGCGCGATCCTCGGGCGAAAGTTGACTCGGGATGAACGCCTCGAAGGCGCGCTTCCAGTTCGTGGCGTGCAGGATCCGCTCGGCGATCCCGCCGCGCGAAAGATCCGCAACCCGAGAGTCGTAGCGATGGTCGCCTTGGGCGGTTGCCCATCCCGGGGCGAGCCTAAGTTCGGATTCGATAAAGTCGCGGACCTCGGCGCGGAAGCGCGCGTCGGCCGGGTAGTGAACCTCTGCCGTCTCGGGCGCCGCGGGCGGCGCCGTTCGCCCGGCGCATCCGGCGGCTATCGCGGTACACAACGCCGCGGCGAGAACCGGCGGGACAAGCTTTCGCCGGCGGACGGGCAAGGATGAAGACCGCGCGACGCGCAAGGCAAAGCCGTGGACACTCATCTGCGCTCACAATGGCAGGAACTGTCCGTTGAATCGAGGTTGTGCGCATCATGGCGCGGCTTCGGCAATCAGGTGGGTGAATGTTTATTGTTGGATTTGCGACAAGCGGCAGCATTCGTTACACTTGCGCCGCTTTTCGTTGCGGGCACCCTGAAGATGAGTAGCAAACTCGTTATCGCGGCGGTCCTGTTCATGCTGGTTGCTCCACCGATAGTGCTGTACGTATGGGGGGTGGTGGACGAAGTTCTGACCGGCAACTTCCATATCATTCCAATAATCATCGCCGTGGTTCTCGCATGTGTGTTTGTCGCGGCCGCGTACGCTTTCGGCCGCGTGGTCAGCAAGACCGAACAGCGCGGTTAGCATACCGCGTCGCCGGAGGCCGTGATGTCAGACGAGACGCGCAGGCAGCCTGATATTCCAGAGTTTGATTCCATCCCACCGCCGACCGGTACGCTGTTCGTGCTGCTGGTTTATCTCGCGATCCTGGCTGGGATGTGGGGCACGATGTACTTCTACCTGCTGGGCAAGTAGGACAATGAACCACGAGGCTGAACGCTACGAAAGATTCTTCCTGATAATCTCGGGCGTGTTCCTGGTGGGGTTCCTGCTGGTGTTGGCTTACACTTCGGTCCACATGCGGGTGATGCTTCCGGGCAGGGTCGGGACGATCGAGGCCAATCCGGGCGAGTCACTCGCCGCGGCGGTGTTCCGCACCCCTCCGTTCAATCATCTGGGCGTAACCAAGGTCGGCCCCGACGAGTACCAGGCAGTGTATTTTGCCCAGGCGTGGGCGTTTTTTCCCCGCGAGATAGATCTTCCGGTGGGAGCGCGGGTCAAGTTCATAGCCACCTCTGTTGACGTCACTCACGGCTTCTTCATCGCCGGGACGCGGGTGAACATGATGCTGTTGCCGGGGCAGATATCGGAGGAAACCTACACCTTCCGCAAACCTGGCAAATATCTGCTGCTATGCCATGAGTATTGCGGACTTCTGCATCACACGATGCATGCGTGGGTGATAGTGAAATGAGTACGCCTATCGTCGCGGCGCCGGACGGGTTCGCGCTTCCCCAGGAGCAACGCAGATTCATCAAGTGGACGATTTATCTCGGGTTCATCGTCCTGGCCTTCGGCGTCCTTAACGGACTCGACCAGGCGCTGAACTACGCGCACATAGACATATTCAGGTTCTTCCCCGGGATGAGAACCTACTACCAGGGGCTTACCGCGCACGGCGTATTCAACGCGATCGTCATGACTTTCGCGTTCGCCAACGGCTTCGTCGCGCTGCTGGTCGCGCGCGGGCTCGGGACGAAGCTGAACTCGGGAATTCTGGCCGCGTCCTTTTTCACGATCCTGATTGGGACACTGCTGACCGCGGGCGCGATCGTGAGCGGCACGGCGAGCGTGCTGTACACCTTCTATGCCCCGTTGGAAGCGAGCTGGCCGTTTTACCTGGGGCTCGCGCTGGTGGTGATCAGCACGTGGATCACCTCGCTCAACCTGTTCGTGACGCTGGCGAAGTTTCGCCGCGAGCATCCCGGCGAACGGATTCCGCTGCTCGCCTACATGGGCGTGGCAACCTACATCTTCTGGGACATCGCTTCGGCCGGAATCGCGATTGAAGTCGTGGTGTTCCTGCTGCCGTGGTCGCTTGGGCTGTGGCACGGAGCGGACCCGATGGTCGATCGCACGTTGTTCTGGTTCACCGGCCATCCGATCGTCTACTTCTGGCTGTTGCCCGTATATATGTCGTGGTACG
Organism: Deltaproteobacteria bacterium; assembly: GCA_021817345.1. Taxonomy (GTDB): domain Bacteria; phylum Desulfobacterota; class Binatia; order Binatales; family Binataceae; genus DTIX01. The sequence goes on from JAKAVC010000009.1 coordinate 49,918, forward strand.
GGATGATCCCGCGGCAGGTTAACGGAGCGTTGTTCAGCGATTCGGTGGTCAGGATAGTATTTCTGCTTTTCCTGATTATCATTCCGGTCGGATTTCATCATCAGTTCGTCGATCCGGGCGTGCCGCGGGGACTCAAGTACGCGGTGGCCGTGATGACCTTTGCGCTCTTCGTGCCGAGCCTGATGACGGCGTTTTCCGTGATGTACGCGCTGGAGATCGGCGGGCGGCGCGCGGGCGGCAGCGGGCTCATAGGATGGTTCTTCCGCATCCCGTGGAAAGACCCTTCCGTGTGCGCGCAGGTGCTCGCGATGCTGGCGTTCATGCTGGGCGGAATTACCGGCTTGATGAACGCGAGCTACAACATGAACCTGGAGATTCACAACACGACTTTCGTGCCCGGCCATTTCCATCTGACGGTCGGAACGGCGGTCGCGCTCTCGATCATGGGAATCGCCTACTGGCTGGTTCCGTATCTCGAACAGAAGGAACTGTGGAGCGCGAAGGCCGGACTGGTGTCGTCGTGGCTCTACTTCATCGGCGTGCTGATTTTCGCGCGCGGGATGATCTCGGGTGGGCTGGCCGGGATGCCGCGCCGGACCGCGATATCGCTGATACCTTACGCCGAGCCGCCGGGATGGAGGCTGGCGGGAATCCTGGTCGGGGTTGGCGGCTCGATGATGTTCGCGGGCGCGCTGGTGTTCTTCGTGGTAATCGCGATGACGGTGCTGGCTGGAAAGCGGACGCAGATAGCCGACATACCGTATTCGGTAACGATCGCGAAGCCGCAGAATGCGGGATGGGAACTGAGCCTCGATCGGCTGCGCTACTGGATTGCGATAGCGGTCGTGCTGTGCGTGGTCGTTTACGGACCGTTCCTCGCAAGCCAGTTCCCGCTCCAGTTGAACATCCCTGGCTTCCGCGCGTTCTAGGTTGCGAGACGATACTGCGAGTCATGGCCAGCCGATGAAGCTCGGAGGCCAGCGGGCGTCAAAACGGCGGCGGCGCCACGGGAGGTTGTCGGCGCCGCCGTTCGGGGTTATTCGCGGACGAGTTGCTTCAGGGCCGCGCGTACTGGCTTTCCGCCCGAGCGCCCGCAAGTTGCGCGACTTC
>JAKAVC010000046.1 GCA_021817345.1 Deltaproteobacteria bacterium
CCCCAACCTGCGCATCCTTCACCATGGAGCCTCACCGCCTGGCTCCACTTCTTTCCCGCGCCGTCGGGACGGCGACAACCGGCAAATCTAATTGTCGTCAACCGGCAGATTTAATTGTCGTTGATCACGCTGATTACGCCCCGCAGTCCGAGCCGCTTCTGGAACCAGTTGCGCCGATAGACCGCAAGCTGGCTTACCGCGGTGCGCGGCCCGACCGGAATGCCGCGCACCGAGTAGCGGTAGCAGATGGGCAGCTCGCTCAGGAACGCCGCCATCTCGGCGTACGAGAACGGCGGAAAGCCGGAGAGCGCGACCACGCGGATGTGCCGTCCGCCGACGCGCGGCTTGAATCCGGTGATGAACTCCTGGTTGCCAATTACCGCATCGAGGTAGACCGGCGAACGCGGCGGGACGATCCGGCACAGGCGCCCGTTGACGCAGGTGGCCAGATGGGACAGCAGTGCGGGCAGGGCGAGCGGCGTGAGCTTCCATACCGGGCTGATGGCATCGGCGAATTCGCGCAGCCGCTGCTCGAACCAGTCGAGTTGCCGGCGCCAGTCGCTCCGCTTCGGCGCGCCGGAGAGGAAGACGCCCGACATCCTGGTCTGGACGTCGGCCGGCGGCCGGTACGTGATCGCGAGCACGCACCTGCTCTCGAAGTGGCGCCCCTCGGCGGAGTAGTGGACTTCGCGCTCGCGGTCGATCGTGGCGCTGACGGGATCGGCAAACGTCCGTTTCGGGTAGTCGACGCTCGGGAAGCGAATCAGATCGACGTTGTACATGAAGCCGTCGTCCAGCCTCAGCAGCGCGCGGTTGGCCTGCGCCCGATGGGCGTCGAGCTCCTCGGCGCTGGCGGAGTTGAGATCGAGGCCCGAGCATTCGAAGGCCGAGAGAAAGCCGCCGTCCTTGAGCGCGATCGTGCGGTCGTTGACGGCGATCGCGTAGTTGAGCAGGTCGGGCAGGCCGAGCAGCCGCTCCCGCCTGCGCCTCAGCTCCTTGAACTCTTTGAACAGCATCCCATCACCTCATTCACCATCTATCGGCACGTTTCCTTTGGCGCCGGCACGGACGGATGAACGCGCGCGGGCGCGGCGAAGACCGAAGCCCGCGCCGGGTAGTAGTCCTGGTAGCGGATGTGGCGGATGTAGACCTGGCTCAGCTGCGGATCGAACTTCGCCGCCTCGACCAGGGCCCAGTGGCCGGCGGTAAGCAGCAGCGCGCCGAGCGCGACCGTGTACCAGTGGAGGCCGCTGCCGAGAATCAGCGCGGCGGCGGTGATCCAGTTGGCGATCGCAAGCGTGCGCTCCGCCCCAGCGAGAAGGATCGGCTGGGTGAGCGAGCGATGAATCGCGCTCACCCGCCGCTGGTCCCGCGCCATCTCCCGAGCCATCCGGCTAGAACAGCGCTCCGCCCATCGGGAAGAGCGTGGTCATCAACTGGGTCGCGCCGAGCGCGCAGGAGCCGCCGAAGGCGAGCGCCGACATCTTGCGCACCCCGGTGCCATGCTCGGTCACCGACCAGAGAATGCCCGTCCCGATGATCGCCGCCGTGGTGACCGCGTGGGCGACCGGCCCCTGCAGGTCGGTCTGCAGCGTCATCAGCGGCATGTCCCACGGCAGCACGCCGCCCGCAGTTGCGGCGAAGGCCTGCGCGGGCCAGACGATCGTGATGATGCCGAAGGCGTAGCTCAGCCGCGCCGCCGACCTCTTCCACCTGATCCTGATCTTTCTGAACCCTGTCATCTTCCTGACCTCCTCTTGCTCGATAGCCCCTAAAACTTTCCTGCAGCGATCATTGAGGTGATTTGCACAAGCATCAGCAGCACGCTGCCGAGCGCGAGCCAGTCGATGAATCGAATCCTGCTTTCGAGACCTACGCGGGCAACCGTCGCCGTTACGGCGACCGTCCCCAGAATGTAGAGCGTCTGTAGTTCCGGATTCATGGCGTTACTCCAGCGATTTGAGGTGGAATCCGCTCGATGGCTCGTAGCCTGTCAGGCGAACCAGTTCGGTCACGCGCCGCCCTGAGGGCGCGCGCACGATGAACGCGATCAGATTGATGGTCTCGGCGATCAGTTCCGGCTGCGGCGGCACTCCCGCCTCCTGAACCAGGCTCGAAAGCCGAATCAGCGCGGCGGCGGCGCTGTTCGCATGGATGGTGGTGACGCCGCCCGGATGGCCTGTCGTCCATGCCTTGAGCAGCGCGAGCGCCTCGCCGCCGCGCACCTCGCCGATGATGATGCGGTCGGGCCGCAGCCGCATCGTGGTGCGCACCAGGCGGGTCATGTCGGCGCCTTCGGCGGTGTGGAGCTGGACGAGGTTGCGCGCGCGGCAGCGGATCTCGAGGGTGTCCTCGATAATCACGTAGCGCTCGTTGGGGTCGAAGCGCGCGACCATCTCATTTATCAGCGCGCCCGCGAGCGTGGTCTTGCCGGAGCCGGTCCCGCCCGCGATCAGGATGTTGAGGCGCCGATCGATGGCGTCGCGAAAGATTTGCGCGTATTCGGCGCTCAAAATTCCGTCGCGGAGGTAGTCGTCCAGCGTGTAGAGCACCTGGGCGGGCTTGCGCATCACGCAGCAGGGCCTGCGCGCGACCGGCGGCAGCAATCCCTCGAAGCGGATGCCACCGATTGGCAACTCGCCTTCGATAATCGGATTGCTCGCGTTAGCAACCGTACCGAGTGACGCGGCGATGGTGCCGATGAGGCTCTCGACCTGCGACGGAGCGAACGACAATTCCGCTTCGTGCATCCCCTTGCCGTAGGCCTCGAACCAGACCCGGCCGTCATCGTTGATGATGATCTCGGTGATCTCCGGATCATCGATGGCCGCAAGGATGCGCTGCCCGAGCTGGCGCCGGAGCAGCTCGTCGAGCCTGCGTTCCTGGAGCTGCTGCGCGCCGATCATGCGTGCTCTCCCGTGTCGCCAGTTGCCTTTTTCCGCGATGGCGGAGCCGGCTCCATCTGCTTGAGCGTCTCCTCGACCTCGGCGCGCCATCCGCGATGGCGCCGCTGCCCCGACGCAAGCGCCTGCTTGCGCTGGCCCTCCGGAATCTCCGGCAGATGGCTCAGCACACTCAGCGCGAACTGGTCGACCATCGCGAGCAGCGTCGCGAGCTGTTGGGCGAGGGGCTTGAGACCCTGCGCGATGGCGGAGCGCTGCGCTTCGATGATGCGCTTCTCGGTGGCGGCGAGGATGCTGTCGGAGTAGGTCAGCGCGCCCTCGCCGTCGTTATGGAACAGGCGCTCCTTGATGTAGCGCGAAAGGGTGATGCCCCGTTCGTCGGCTTCGTCGCGAAGCCGGCTGAACTCCTCGTCGCTCATGTAGGCGGTTACCTGTCGTCTCACAGCAGTCTCTCCTTGGCCTGTGCGGGTGGCGCTCCGTCCGTGTCCGCGTTTTCGACGGCGAACCTGAGGAACGAAAGCTGCTCGCCCACGTGTGGCTTGGGCTCTTTCCGCTTCGCGGATTGCCTGGGAGTCTCAGGCATCGCCGGCGGCTCTGGGACTTCACTTTCTCGCGCGTCTTCCGCGCGCGCGGACACCGCTGCAACAATTTCCGGTTGCTCTATCTGGATGCGGTCGCTCCGCTCGGGCGGCGCGATCTCCGCGAGCCGCCTGAACGCCGGGTCGGCGTAGTAGCGGAGCTTCCTTGCTCGGATCGCGGGCCGGCCGCTGGCGAAGATGAGCGCCTCGTTCGCGCCGAGCCGCATCGCCTCGTCCGGCGTGAGCAGGGGCCGCGCGATCTCCGGCTCCGAGATGCTCGCGCCCGCGCTTGAGATGGTCCGGTGCGCATGCCGCACGGTGGTCTCTCCCGTCATCTGCGACAAAAGCCGCGCGGTTTCGATCCGGTTGGGCGTAAAGGCGACGCGGGTGTGGCAGTTCGAGGTGATCGCCTCGTCGTGGCCGTAGGCCGCGTGAATCTGGCTTAAGTCCTGGGCGATGAGACAGGCCTTGATGCCGTAGCCGGCAATCAGCGAGAGCGACTCCGCGAACATGTCGAGCCGCCCGAGGCTTGCGAACTCGTCGATCATCAGGAGCAGGCGATGGCGGTAGGCGCTCACGGCGCGGCCGCCGCGGAACTCAAGCTGTTCGGTCAGCCGATGGAGGATCTGGCTCAGCATCAGGCGGATGAGCGGGCGGAGGCTGTTCTTGTGCGCGAGCGGCACCACGATGTAGAGCGACACCGGCCGCTCATGATTCATGAGATCGGTGATGCGGAAGTCAGAAGCCGCCGTGTTCGCCGCGATCACCGGGTCGCGGTAGAGCTCAAGGAAGCCCTTGACCTCGGAGATGACGCCGGAGCGTTCGTTGTCGCTCTTATCGAGCATCGAGCGCATGGCGCGGGCAATCACCGGATGGGTCCTGGTCGGGATGCCGCGCGCGTCGGTCCAGCCCATCGCGCCGGTCGGATCGTGTTCGGCGCGCATGATCTGCCGGATGGTGTCGTCGATGGGTTGATTGGGATCGCAAAGCCGCGCTTCGAGCCCGTGCAGCGTCTTGTCGCGCCCGGTGTAGAGCTGGTCAAGGATCATGCCGGTCAGGAAGGCCGAACCCTCGCGGGACCAGTGGTCGGGAAGTCCCTTGCCGTCGGGATCGACGATCATCTGCACGATGTTGCGCACGTCGCGGATTTCGTGCGGCGTCCGGAGCCGCACTTCGGCGAGCGGGTTGTAGCGGGCGCTGTCGCCGTCGGCGGAGGCCGGCGCGAACTTAAGGCAGACCTGGCCCATCCGCTTGCGCGCTCCCGCCGTGAGCGCCCAGTTCTCGCCCTTGAGGTCGTGGACCAGGACCGAGTGCGGCCACCTGAGCAGGGTGGGAACGACGATGCCCACGCCCTTGCCGCTCCGAGTGGGAGCGAAGACCAGCACGTGGGCGGGTCCGCAGTCGCGAATCAGCGAGCGCTTCCATACTCCGAGATAGACGCCCGCCTTGTGCGCGAGCGGACGCAGCAGGTGCAGGCGCTCAGCGAGCTTTCTCAAGCGGGAACTGCGGACTTCGAGCAGGCGCGCGGCCTTGAGGTCGCGCGTCGTCGCCCAGCGCGCGGAACCGTGCAGGTCCGATACGTCCGCCAGCCAGCCGTTCCGTACCAGCGCGATCGCGCCGCAACCAAGCCCTGCAATCAGCGCCATCGGAACCAGCGTCTCGCGCACGCAGAGCGCCCATAGCGGCGCCAGCGCCGGCGCATCATGCCAGCGCGCCCACCAGGCGACCCAGTCCCATGGCGCATAGACCGCGCCGATAACCGGCGCGCGGAAGAGCGGCTGCCCGAGCCATGGCGCGTCATGCAGGACGCTCGCCGCGTGCTGCGTCGTCACCTCATTGACCGCGGCGAACGCCGCGGCCATCGCAACAACCGCGATTCGCTTGACCCGCTGAAGGCGCGCATCGGCGCTCGATCCGGGAATCCGGTACGGACGCTGCTCAGCCATGGCGCTCCCTCCGCCGCTCGCGCGAACGATCGAGCCCCGGCTCCAGCGCGCGCCGGCGCTCGTGGGCCCGCGACTTGATCACGTCCCTGTCCCGCTGCCGCTCGCGAAGCTCGCGCTCGTGATTCTCCGCGAGCTGCCACGCGCGATCATCGACGCGTTTCGCGAGCCCAAGTCCCGTGAGAAACTCAAGCCGCTCGATCTCCTGCTCCGCCCGGATGCGCGCGCCGTCGGTATAGGCGCGGAAACCCGCGTAGCTGACGATGCCGTTTCCGTCCGCCCTGCGCTTGAGCGCCCGGTCGATCTCGGTCCACTGCTCGCGGCGGATGACCCGCTCGCGCGCTTGCAGCATCTCGGGCTCAAGGCGCGGTCCGAGCTCGCGGGTTGCGATCTCCTGGCTCCGGGTCCGGATGCCCTCGCGCAGGTAGTCGCGGTCGATCTCAAGCGGGCGGCCGTCCTGCCTAACGCCGCGCACCAGCAGATGGACGTGCGCGTCGTCGGTGTTGTGATGGTCGATTGCGACCCATTCGAGTTTCGTACCGAGATCCTCTTCCATGTGGCCTACAAGCTCGCGGATATGGTCGCGGAGATTCAGGCGATCAGCGTCTTCGGGCGACACGATGAAACGCCACATCAGCTCGTCGCCGCTCCGTTCCCACGCCCTCACCGTCGCGACCAGGTCGATTCCCTCGCACGCCGCGTCGAAGCCGAGCCCCTTTTCGAACTCCTTCTGCGCCCCCGGACGCGAGAGGTACTTTGCATGCGCGATCCACGCCCCGCTTTTGCGGTTGCGCGAGAACGACGCCTTGACCACGCTCCGGCGCGCATAGGCCCGAAGCTCGCTTCCGCCGCGCTCGCGCCACACCTGCCGTCCGCCAAGGCTGCCGTGCGCCTGGCGGCGCGCGCCCCACGCGACGCGCACGCGTCTGAGCGCCCGCGCCCACCACGGCACGATCCGCTGGGGCGCCTTCGCCGGCTCGGGGCGAAGCCGGATCTCGATCTCTTTGCGCCTAAGGCTAGGCCGCCCCATTGCTCGCCTCCGAAAGCGCCTGGCTAAGCGCCAGCGGCAGCCGCGTCGGATCCTCCGGCACCTTGCCGCCCAGCGCCGCGATGATTGCGGCCACCTGCGCGTTGCTGAGCGTCAGCGGCTGCAGCTCCCGCGCCCGCAGCCACGACTTCCACGCCCGCTTGCCGGTCGCGCGCTCGTCAAGCACGCGGCGACCGATTGACGCCACGCGCTCGCGTTGTGTGGCCGTGAGCCTGCGCGTCTCCTCGGCGACGCTGAGCAGCGCGCCGAGCAGATAGTCGGGCGGTTCGAGGTCGAGTCCCGCGAGCGCGATGAGTCCGCCGAGGTTGGCGAGATGATGGAGCCTGAGCCCCTGCTCGCGGCTGTGATTTCCGTTGCCGTTGCCGTTGCCGTTTCCGTTTCTGCTGCCCATGCGATTCACCACGTTACGATCGGCTTCAATTCGCCCCGAAGGTTGGCGAGCGGGACCGGTCCGAAGTAGCGCGAATCCCAGCTGCGCCGATCGTTGAAACCGAACAGCCACACTTCACCGGCTGCGACGCGGCGCTTGCCCCACGCTACGTGCGCGAGCGGACGCCCGGCGCTATCGCGCGAGGCCATAGCGCTGTCAGGGAAGCGAACGCCGTTGACCGAGACCCAGCCCGGTTCGACATCGAGGATGTCGCCGGGAAGCGCGCCGATGATCTTGTCGACCGGCTCGGCGTCACCGGGGCAATCGCCCGCCTGCAAATAGCCGCGCGCGAGGCCGAGCTTCGCGACTCCGAGCGGCAGGCAGGCGGCGACCAGCGCGCCGCGCCGAACTTCGCGGCCTATGATGCGATAGACGCCCGCCGGCGCGGCGCTGTCGGTGGTAGAGATTCGAATTCCGGATGCTTTTCCGACGGCGATCAGAACCGCTGCCCCGAACGCAATTGCAGCCATCGCCGCAAGCGCTCCGCGCGCGCCTTCCAATTGCTGGAAGTGCACACGCTCGGAAAGCGATCCGGCGGCGTTTTCTGAGGTACTGTACAGTCGGCTCAGCATGACCGCCCCAGTGGGGGAAAGGCCGCGAATTCACGAGAGAATTCGCGAAAATGCCGTACCGTACCGCAGTACCCTTTATCTTGCTCTACGACCGGCCGCCCTTTTCCCCACTCCCTCACTCTCCGCAAAACCACCCGCTCCGCGCGCCGCGCTGCGGCGGAGAAAATCACCGCGAATTTCACTGCACCCGCTCCGCCGCCTGGCCGCTTACCCGTCCGTTCGCTCGACGGCCCGGACGCGGGCTTCCGTCGAGCTCCGCCTTGATCTGCTTGCACAGCCGCCACATCGCCGCCGTGATCGTCTCGCCCAGATCGAAGCCCGCCTCCTCCGCGCGCGTGCGCAGCGCTTCGATCTCGCGCTTGAGCGCCGCCGGCAGCTTGAAGGTGATCGGCTCGTGCTCCTGTTTGCGCTTGAGAACTCCCATCTCGCATCTCTCCTTTCGCCGGATTAATTGCAGCGTTCATTTTCCGTACGGACCGGGAAGCACCAGATCCTCGGTCACCATCACGTTGAACTGATAGCCGGGGCGGATTTCGATCGTCGGCGCACGACTCATCCCGTTGCCGAGCATCTGCTGGCCAACCGAACCGAATTGTCCCGACGCCGCGGAGCCCGCCATCTCGCCCGCCATCGCCCACTGGTTCGGCTGGTAATACCCGTAGGGTCCGTAGAGCCCTCCGCCGCCGAACGCGGCCATCTGTCCGACCATCTGGCCTGCGCTGATCAGGCTCATCAGCGCGGCCGTGCCGAAAGTCGCGAAATAGTGGTGATTGACCTGGTCGCTGAAGCCCGCAAAGCCGCTCTGATCCGCGCCCGGCATCGCGGGCAGATCCACGCTCGCGGTGTTGGGGAAGATGAGCCGCTGCCATGCAATCTGAACCCGCTCCTGGCCGTATGCGGAGGCATTGCGGTACGCGCCGATCAGCCGGCTGCCCTGCGGGATGAGCAGGTACCTGCCGGTGGCGCTGTCGAAGACGTTCTCAGCGACCTGCGCGATAATCGGTCCCGGCAGGTCGGAGTTGATGCCGCTCACCAGAATCGCCGGAATTACGCTCCCTGCCATCACGGTATAAGGCGAAGCCGGCGGGTGAAGCTTGACGGCGGGATCGCTCGAGGAACCAGACGGAGACCCGGTGCTCGATTCGCCGTTGGCGCGCGTGATTTCGAGCGCCTGTCCGGCGTGAAACGCCGCTACCATCTCGGGCGCTTCGAGCGCCTTCAGGAACTTCTCCTGCGCCCACTGCGCATAGCGGCTGGGAGGCTTCGACGCGCCGCGCTGGATCGGAGTCTGAACCGTTGCAATGACTGCCGGCGTCGGGACAAAACTCGGCGCCGGATGGGGCTCCGCGCCGTGCGCGGCGAGGTCTGCGACTTCGCCGCGATCGCGGGCGTCACTGCTCGCGTCGTCGATCGCCTTTTTGACCGCCGTATCCTGGCTGGTGCCCGAGGACTGCACGCCGAGCGCAATCACGATCCCGCCGAGCATTGCGACTGCAACGACAATCACGCCCAGCAGGCGATTGAATCGGCCGCCGCCGAGATGCTCCTGCTCTTCCTGTTCGTGGATTTCGTCTGCCGCCGCCATCGCACTCACCTCTGCCCGCCCGCGTAGGAGACCGTCACGCGGTCCTGCTCGCGCCCCACTCCCGCAACCAGAATCGCCTGGTTAAACAGCCGGTCGACCACGTAGTAGTTGCCCTCGACCCGGTAGTTGACCATCTGCGTGCCGCCGCCTGCGTCGATCAGCAGCGCGGGCGCCTCGCTGGTCTTCATCCCCGCCGGCATCTGGATGTACACGTGCGCGCCGTCATCGAAGGCGCGAATCGGCTTCCACGGCACGTTCGGGCCGGTGACGCTGTAGGAGAAATTGAGCTCGGCCGGATCGACGTTCGCGACCCTGACCACGTCGGTGGAATCAGCCGGCGGATCGATTGCCGCTTGCTTGGCTTTGGCCGCCGCCGCGTCGGCCTCTTTCATCGCCGCGAGCAGCTCATCCGGGTAGTAGAACTCCACCTCCTGCATCGCGCGCCCGCGCGAGCGCAGAAGCAGGTGGTAGATGTGCTTCGTGGTGTAGATGGTGAGGTTGGTCTCGATACCCGGAAGCTGCGGCTTGACGGCGAGATGCGGAACCGGATTGCGCGGGTCGCCCGACGCTGCCGGCGTCGCCATCCAGCGCTCGGTGTCACCCATCGCCACGTCGGTGATCGTCTCGCCCGGCTGCAGCTGGATGTCGGTGGTGCGAAGCGGCGCGCAATCGACGATCGGCTCCGGCCTTCCGCCGTAGGGATAGAGCACCAGTTGCGGCGTCCGATAGACCGGCCATTTGCCGTCGTCCCGATGGTCCCTGATCGCCTGCTGAACTTCGGGCGGCTGCTCGGCCAGAAGCTGTGCGCCGGTTGGAGGCGGCGGGGTTGCTTCGGGCTTGGGTGCAGCTTCGGTTACGATCCTGAGCGGCGGCGGAGCGGGCGGCTGCTGCGTCGCGCATGCTGTAAGCGAGATGGCCAGTGCAACAGCGAATGCCGATTTGATTTGGTTCATCGCACTTCTCCCCTTCAGCCCTGCTGCTCCGTCCAGCTGATCTGCGTCACGTAAAAGCCGAGTGGATTGCTCACAATCGTCTCGTCGGAACCGGGCGGGACGATCTCGGTCTGCAGCACCGCTTCCCAATGCGTCGGCGCGCCCAGGGATGCGCCGTTCAGGTCGCGCCTGGTTTCGGTCCAGCGCACCTGGTAGCTCCGCGCCGAGAGCTTCAGGATCGAATCGATCTGGACGGTGACGGTTTCCTTCTGCGCGCGCTTGAACGGGTTATGCGCGAAGCCGTCGGCGTGGTAGTAGTCGTCGAGGAACCTGTCCGCCGCGCCGCGCGCGTGCGCGAGCAATGAATTGAGCATCTGCTGTTCGACCTGGGTGTCGCTGCTGACCGCGCGCGCGTTGCGGATAAAGGCGGCGACTTCGTAGCGCTCGATCCGCTGCGTTACGTCAGGGACTGAAGCGGGTGTAAGCGGCTGAGGAACGGTGAGCGCGTAGCCGAGCCTGTCGACCTCGACCACGTAGGGGATGTAGCGGCTGCGCGTGGCGAGCCACACGATACCGCCGGCGAGTATCAGCGCGACCGCGAGCAGTCCGCCGGCGGCTATCTGCCAGTTGCGTTTGCCGAGAACCAGATCGGCGTAGCGCTCATCCCATTCGCGACGCGCTTCGAAATACGGATTCGCGGCCATAGCGGCGCTCCTTCGCGGGCGGCGGAATTCATTCCGCTACCTCCCGAAAATTGTCCGCTTTCTGTCCGCGTAACCCGTCCAAAAAGGACCAAAACCCCACAAAATGAAATCCGAAAAACCTCGGAATTTATTGGGGATTTTTGGTTCTCTTTGGTGCCCGTCATGGTCCTCCGGGAACTCTTAATCAGCGGGTCCGGAGTTCGAGTCTCCGACGGCCCACCATCTAATATCGGCGAGCCTGATCGCCTCGGCGCGACACTTCCTTCGCCGTTGATCGGCTTAGGGCAGGTAATAGCGACGCACGCTCACCTGGCGAGCGCGCCCTCGGCCTGCTTCAGGTTCTCGTTGGCGAAGTCCCAGTTGACCACATTCCAGAACGCCTCAAGGTACTTCGCGCGCGCGTTGCGATAATCGATGTAGTACGCGTGCTCCCATAGATCGCAGGTGATGATCGGCCTTTTCCCGTGAGCGATAGGCGTATCCGCATCGTGGGTCGATTCGACCGCGAGCGAGCCGTCTGCGTTCTGCACCAGCCACGCCCATCCGTTGCCGAAGTGTCCAATGGCAGCCTTGTTGAACTCAGCCTTGAACGCCTCGAAGCTGCCGAAGGACTTCCTGATCGCGAAATCGATCTCGCCCTTGGGCTCGCCACCCGCCATGTTGACACATCGACCGGGCTCAGGACCGCCCGTACCCGGCCAGTACGACTCCTCCGCGGGCGCCATCGATTCCCAATAGAAGCTGTGGTTCCAGTGCTGGGCGGCCTGGTTGAAGAGAGCGCCCTTCGCGGATCTCACGATCTCTTCGAGCGGCTTGCCTTCGTCGGGCGTGCCCTTGATGAGTTCGTTGAGCTTCTTCACGTAAGCGGCATGATGCATGCCGTAGTGATACTGCAGCGTTTCTTTGGAGATGTAGGGCGCCAGCGCGTCCATCGGATAGGGGAGTTTTGGAAGTTCGAAAGCCATGACGCACACCATCCTTCCTCAGCGCGCGATAAGGCCTGAGCACGGTTTCGTGATACTACGAATGCGTAACGCATTCTCCATGCCAGCCTTCGACGCCTTTTCTCCGCTCGTTTGGCGATAAATCTGACCCTTTCGGAAGCATCCTTTTTCCCCATCGAAGTTTCAATTGGAGCCAGCGATTAGCCACGCCCACCAGGCGTTACGAGCACACTCGGTTTCGCGCCGTATCGCTGAACGGCGAAGCGACATAAGAACCCGCTCGGCTTCTTGATGGGCACCGCAGGACAGGCATCGCGATTTCACCGGCGCGGGTTGACCGCGGCGGCCCGCGTTTGCGACTCTCGCTCGTCCATCGCGACCAAAAATGAAAAGAGAGCCTCTCGATGCGACGCCTCGCGATTGTGGTTTTGATTCTCGGCGCGTTCGCCGTCGCCGGTCCCGCCGACGCGCGGCAATATCCCTGGATGCGTCTGCCGCCCACGCCGACGCTGCCGAAGGCCGAGCGCAGCGGCCTCGCGCCGGTCAACGGTATCCGAATGTGGTACGCCGTGTTCGGCCACGGAAGCCCAGTGCTCCTCCTGCACGGCGGACTCGCCAACTCGAATTACTGGGGTCTGCAGGTGCGTGCGCTGGCTCCGAAATACGAGGTAATCGTGCTCGACAGCCGGGGCCATGGGCGCAGCACGCGCACCGGCGCGCCGATTACCTATGACCTGATGTCATCCGACGTCCTGGCGCTGATGGATTACCTGCACATCCGCCGGGCGGCTATTGCCGGATGGAGCGATGGAGCGATTATCGGCCTCGACATCGCGATTCATCATCCCGAGCGCGTGACAAAGCTCTTTGCGTTTGCCGCGAATTCCGACCCGTCCGGCGTGAAGGACGTGGACAGGAGTCCTGTCTTTACCGCGTTTATCGCGCGCGCTTCGCGTGAGTATCGGCAACTTTCGCCCACTCCGACCCAGTTCAAGGCGTTCCTTGCGAATATCGAGGAGATGTGGGCAACGGAGCCGCACTTCACAGATACACAGTTGCGGCATATCAGGGTGCCGACGTGGATCGTGGACGCCGACCATGACGAGGCGATAAAGCGCGAGAATACGGATCAGATGGCGGCGCTCATCCCCGGAGCGGGCGAACTGATCCTGCCCGAGGTCAGCCATTTCGCCTTTCTCCAGGATCCCGTCATGTTCAACGAGGCTTTGCTTCGCTTCCTTGCCGAGCGCTGACACGCCCGCCCTGTGAACGCAGCCGGGGTTCGCTTTAGGGCGAGTGCGAATCGGCGTGAGCGGCGTCTGGCGCGGGCGACGCCCAACTGAGAGCGGCGGTCGCGGTCACGTTTATGTCAACGTGCTCCGAGACCCGCAACATCAGGATGCTCGGATTTTCCAGGCCCCACGCCACGTACGGAATCGAGAAGCTGCAATTGATCAAAACCTCGTCGCCCTCGCGACGGACGCGCGCGTCGATGGTGAACGGATGCTGTCCGCCATGCAGGGACATCACGCCGCGAACCGTGACGGGAAATTCTCCCTGCGTGCCGCCGTGGCTCTCGGCCTGCTCGGGCGCGAAGGTGATGTCGGGAAAGCGCCGGGCTTCGAGCACGCTGTCGCGCATCCGCGCGTCGCGAAGGCTGTTGCCGCTGTTTCCGCTCGCCGCGTCCACCACGATGAGGCCATCCATCCTGCCGGTCGCGGGATCGACGCGGATAAGCCCGCTCTTCAGTTGAAAGGTGCCCTCGGGCGAATGAGGCCATCCCGAGATGGAATACTTGATCGTGGTCTTTGCGGGATCGAACTTCAGTACCGCAAGTTTTCCCGCCGGTATCGAATCCGCGGCAACCGCGCCTGCGGACATCAGAAGAACCAGCAGAGAAGCCGACAACCAGGAGCGGAAGCCGATCCGGCGCGCCGAACTGACCATCTATCCAACATCTCCATCTTCGAACGAATCGCGCGCAAACATCTCGCGCACAAACCCCGCAAGCGCGCCGAGCGGAACGTCGCGCGCCGACAGCGTTCCGGTGTGCATGCCGAGCATGTAGGCGAATATCCGCGATTGCGAGATCAACCCGCGCAGCACGCGGCGCCGCAGCGATTTTCGCTCGCCGACGGAGAGCATCAGTCTCGCCATCACGCGCGGCATCCGGCGAATGCGCCGATGAGCAGCCTGGTATTTGCCGGGCTTGTCCAGCGCAATAGCATCAGCAAGCGCGACCGCTTCCCTGAGCCCAAGCGAAAGCCCTTCGCCGGTGAGCGCATCGACGGTCCCCGCCGCATCTCCGACCAGCGCAACCCCGTCGCCGACGACCGATCTCATCACGCTCGACCCGCAAAGCGCGCCCCTCGCCTCGCTGCTGGGAGCGGCGCCTTCAAGCCGCCGGCGGATCTCGGGAAACAGTTCGACCAGTTGCGGCATGCGCAATCGCGCTTCGCTGGTCAGGATCGAGATGCAGGTTTCCTCGGATGAGACCGGCGTCACGACCGCTTGGCCGTGGTCGTTCCAATGGACTTCGACGAAATCGCTCCACGGCGCCACGCTGAAATGCTGGCGCAGCCCGATTCGGCGCGGCGCGTTCGAAGGCGCACGGAGTCCGGCCCACCGCCTGATGCGCGAGCCGCGGCCGTCCGCTCCGATCACCCATCGGCACGCGACGCTTCGGCCGCCCAGTTCGACGCGGCCCCGGCTTATCCGCGTCACCGGCTCGCCCCATCGCATCGCGACGCCCGTTTCCCCGGCGCGATCGATCAGAAGCTGATGCAGGCGGGTGCGGCGAATGCCGAGACCATGGCCCGCCGTGAAAGCCGCCTCGACCGCGAGGCCGTCTTCGGCAAAGCGAATACCGCGAAACGGAACGCCCTGTCCGGTGGGGTGAATCCCGAGCTGATTCAGAACCGACACGCCCTCGGGCATCACGCCTTCGCCGCACGGCTTATCGATCGGCGGCATCTCGCGGTCAACAACGAGAACTTCAAGGCCGCGCTCGCGCGCCGCCATCGCCGCGGCGAGACCGACCGGTCCGCCGCCCACGACCACAAGGTCCGGCGCCATCGCCTACCAGCGCAGCAGAATCAGTTCCGAGCAGAACCCCGGCCCCATCGCGCCCACCAGGCCCATCGTGCCGGGAGCGGGGCGATGATGCTCCATCGTTTCCTCCAGAACGCCGAGGACGGAGCCCGACGACAGATTGCCGACGCGATCCAGGCACTCCCACGAAAGCCGCAATTCGCCCTCGTAAAGGCCAAGCGCCTCTTCGACCGCCTGCAGCACCTTGGGACCGCCCGGATGGATGACCCAACTCCCGATATCGCGGCGCGTCAGCCCGTGGTCGGAGAGAAACCCGTCCACGTCGGCGCCGAAACGGCCCTTGATGAGCGCGGGAAGCTTCTGCGACAGCACCACGCCGAAACCGTTCTCGGAAATGTCCCATCCCATGATGTCCTCGGTTTCGCCGTAGAACATCGAGCGCTGGCCCACGACCTCCGGGCCGTCGCACACGCGCTTTCCGCCTTCGACCACCGCCGCGACCGCGCCGTCGGCGAACAAGCCCATCGCTATAAGATTGACCGTCGATACGTCGTCCTTGCGCATCGTGAGCGAGCAAAGCTCGACCGAAAGCGCAACCGCGACCTGCTCGGGATATGCCTTCACGTAATCCGCGGCGCGCGTCAGTCCGACCGCACCGCCGACGCATCCAAGCCCGAAGATCGGCGTGCGCTTCACGTCCGACCTGAGACCCATCGCGTTGATCAGCCGGGCGTCCAGCGAGGGGCTGGCGATGCCGGTTATCGATACAAGGTAAAGGGCGTCAACCTCACGGCGCGTCAGATGCGCGCGCTCTAGCGCGGTGTCGATCGCCGCGGCGCCAAGCTTCTGGCCCACCTCGAACCACGCTCTGTTGGTTTCGCCAAAGGTGCTGAACTTCTCGTATTGCGCGAAAGGAAAAGCAAGGTGACGCTGGCTCACCCCGGTGCGCGAATGGAGCCGTTCGAGAAGTCCCGGCCGTTCCAGCTTATCGCCCCAGTATCGTTTCAACGCATCAGTGATTGCTTCCTGAGTATATGTATACTCGGGAAACGCACTGGCTACACTTGTTATTCTCATTCCTGGTGCCTCAATATAACCGGCGAGTGCTATCTGGTGGTTGGGCGGGACCGATGCCCCGATTCTGTGCAGGATCTTCCTGAACTCGCCTTGCGCGGCATTTCGCGACTGTCACGATCCGCTATTCGCGGCCTCTGATCTGGCGGACCGAGCCGTTAGACGAGCCCCCGCGGACCGTTATTCATCGCCGGTGCGGACGTTAGTTTCACTGTGACCCAGATCATCCGCGAAGCAATCCCAATTAACATGAAGATGGGGCGGCATGAAAGCAAGGGAATAAATGACGCGGATACGATTTTGCGATTCATTCTCAAAGTGGGGCTCGCGCATACTTCGTTACAACCCCGATGATCCTCGCGATAGATGCCGCAGTTGTGCCTAAACCCCGCTTCGGGCAACATCGGAACTGTGCTTGCCCCCCAAGGGATTGTTGATGTCGTCGGCCTCGCAAAGAGCTACGGCTCACGGCTTGTGCTCCACGATTTGAGCTTCAGCGTAAGGGCCGGCGAAGTCGTGGGCCTGCTCGGCCCCAACGGCGCCGGCAAGACTACAACCTTGTCGATCCTGGCGACCTTGCGCGGCGCCGACGCGGGCACGGTCCGCATCGCGGGATTCGATTTGCGCGCGCGCCCCGGGGCGATCCGGCGCAAACTCGGCTTCGTTCCCCAGGCTATCGCGCTCTACCCCTCGCTCAGCGCGTATCAAAACCTCGATTTGTTCGCGCGCGTTCAGGGACTCTCCGCAAGCGAGGCGCGCCGCTCGTGCGCTGCGGCGCTCGAGGAGGTTGAACTTTCCGACCGCGCCAATGACCCGGTCGCCACACTTTCAGGCGGAATGAAACGGCGGCTCAACCTGGCGTGCGGAGTCGTTCATCGGCCTGAGGTTCTTCTGCTCGATGAGCCGACGGTTGGGGTCGATCCGCAGTCGCGCGAAAAGATTCTCAAGACCATCCGCGCTCTCGCCCGCGCGGGCGCAACCGTTATCTACAGCACGCACTACATGGATGAGGTCGAGCGGATCTGCGACCGCGTGCTTCTCATCGATCGCGGACGGCTCGTCGCGGCAGGAACGGTCGCCGAGGTGGTCGCGCTGGCGGGCGAGCATCCGCGTATCGAAATAACCTTCGAGCGGGAACCGCCGCCCAACTGGTGCGCGAGGCCGTTGCTCTCGGTCAATTCCGTTGCCGGCGCCGAGCGCAACAAGGTCGAGCTCAAGCTCGACAATCTTTCGCAGGTGCGCGAAGTGCTCGAACAGGCGCGCGCCGCGGGCGGCCGCGTGCTCGAGTTCAGCGTTCACAGCCCGAATCTTTCCGACGCCTTCATGACTCTTACCGGGCGCGCGCTCCGCGATGCGGAGCCGGCCTAACCGTCTTCGATGTTGCGAACCGTCGCCTTTGTCTTCCGCAACGAATTCCGCCTCTTTGTCCGGGATCGCGCCGCGCTGTTCATGTTGTTCCTCGCCCCGATCGTCATTATCGCCGTGGCCGGCTTTTCCCTCGGCGCGATGTATGGCGCGCCGAGCCGGCGCGTTTACGTTATTCCGCTCGTCAACCACGACCATGGCGCGATTGCGGCGGCGATTGTGCGGGGCCTTTCGCACCGGGGCGCGCTTCGTTTGTCCGAGCAGCCCGACCTCGATTCCTCCCTCTCATTCGTGGCCCGTCGCGACGACGCGCCGATGGCGATAGTCATTCCCGCCGGAACGACCGCGGCCTTCGAGTCGGGCAAAACCGCACTGGTTCGTGTCTATATCGATCCGGTCAAGCGCATCCAGGCGTCCGCGATCGAACTGCAGTTGAGCCGGCTCTCGCGTCAAATTGCCGCGACGGCCCGGCGCCGCGCCCAGAAAGCGCTGGCGAAGCGGACCGCCGATCTGCGCGCGCAACTCGATCGGATCGTCGCGCGGACCCGCGCGATACAATCCGAGTTCGCCGAATTCGAACGCACCCTGAAGGGCTCGCGCGCCGAGCTTGCCTCAGCGATGGCCCGGCGAATGAGGGCCCGGATGAAGACCCTGCGTGAGAGTGTCCAGGCGGCAATCGAACGTTCGGCTTCAGCGCAAAAGGCACAGCTTCGGGGCGAGCTTGCGCGCAAGCAGGCCGCGGTAGCCGCAGTCGTCACCTACCTTGGCCAGCTTCAATCGAGCAAGCGCGAATTCGAGCGCTGGTTTGCGAGCCTCAAGACGATGGCCGGCTCGCATGCCTCCGAGATTCCGCCGCCGCCGCGATTTCCCGCGCCGCCTTCCGATAGAGTGCTTGCGGAACTTTCCCGTCCGCTTTCCGTCTCGATCCACACTCCGACGATTCCCGCGCTCAAGCCCGTCTTCGACGCGAGCGAACTTCCGCCGCTCGCCGTGCCCGCGGCACCGCGGTTCTCGCTCGACGTCGGCCGCCTGCTTCCCGCCGAAACTCCCGTTCTGCCGGGACAGTTCGGATGGCGCGAGCGCTCGCTAGCCGGACCCAGCGCCACGGTGAACAGCTTCGATCAATACGTGCCCGGCTTCGGCGTCACTTTTCTGCTGCTCGACGTCGTGTGGGGCGTATCGGTGGGTTTAATCGACGAGCGCGACTGGGGAACACTCGAACGCCTGCGCGCCAGCGGAGCCTCGCTTGTCGGGATGATGGTCGGCAAGCTTTCGTCGCGCTTCGTGGTCGGGTTCATTCAGATGGTCGTGCTGTTCGCGGTCGGATGGGCACTGTTCGGCGTGGAGCTTGGACGCAGCCCCGCGATGCTGCTGCTGCCGACCGCCGCGATAGCGTTTGCAGCCGCCGCCTTCGGCCTGGTGATCGCCTGTATCACCCAGACGCGCGATTCGGTCCTGCCGATCGGCGCGGTCGCCGCGATGTCGATGTCGGCGATAGGCGGATGCTGGTGGCCGCTCGGGTTCGAGCCGCAATGGATGCGCGCGATTGCGCAGTGGATGCCGACGACGTGGACGATGCAGGCCTACAATGATCTGATGATTCGCGGACTTGCGCCGTCCAGCGCCGTCGTCCCCGCGGCGGCAACGCTCGGTCTCGGAACGCTCTTTCTGCTGATCGGAATCGTCGGTTCGCCGCGGATCTATAAATGAAAAGCGCAAGTGCGATTAATGCGCGGCAACCGGCGTCACATTCGACGCCCACTGCACCACTATGTGCCTCTGTTCCGCGTTCGGCTCGGCGGCGGGATGCAGGAACTCATAATCCCGCGGCGGCATCGAGCCGTCCTCGACCGCCTTCGCGATCGCCTTCATCTCTTCGTGCTTTCTTTTCGCGTCGTAACTGTTCCATTCGGAGAAATCCAAAGCCTTGCGTGCGTCACCCGCGCCGAACAGGTATGACGGCGCAAGCTTCGCATTCCAGGGCGGCGCTGCCTGCTCGGAATGGCAGTCATAGCAGGAGTTGTCGAGCACCGTCTGCACCTCCGGATCGGAGCTCACCGGGCCGGAGCTGCGGGCGCTTGCGGTCATCATCGGCGGATTCGTATTGCTGCTGGAGCATCCGGAAATCGGAATTGCCGCGAGCAGTCCCACGGCGAGGAACGATATCCCGAACCGCCGCGCCGCACGCGTCATAACCGGCATACAATTGGACGTGAAACGACCCATCGAAAAACTCTCCTTGCGACAGGAAGCGGCGAACCGAACCCGCCTGCGCATGGCTCGGCCTGCGCTTGACCGGCCCGTTTTGCTCTCCATACCATGCCAGAAGTCGTAACAGGCCGGAAACCATACACCGGCGAGAAGCAAATAATGGCCATATCAGCACCGGTCACGCAGGCTGACGAAGCTTCCAGGCTTTACGAGAAGTTCGTCAATCCACAGTGGGTTAAACTTCTTGACGTCCTACAGATGAACGTCCAGTACGCGCGATGCGTCGGGTGCGAACTCGTCACCACCGACGGACGGCGGATGCTCGACTTCAACTCGGGCTACTGCGTTCACAATGCCGGCCACAACCATCCGAAAATAAAGGCCGCGCTGAGAGCCGAGCTCGACGGCGACGGCCCCGCGATGCTTCAGAGCAACGTCTCGGAACTGGCGGGCGTGCTGGGCGCGCGGTTATGCGAGCGCGCGGGAGGCCTGCTCACCAAGGCGTTCTTTGCAAGCTCGGGCAGCGAGGGCGTCGAGACCGCGATCAAGTTCGCGCGCGCGCATACGGGGCGTTCCGCGATGCTCTCGGCGACCGGCAGCTTTCACGGGCTTACCTGCGGCGCGCTTTCGCTGATGTCCGACCGCTTCTGGAAAGACGGCTTCGAGCCGCTTCTGCCCGATGTCGAGACGGTCGCGTTCGGCGATCTGGAAGAACTTGCGAAAAAGCTTGCCGGCAAACGCTTCGCGGCCTTTGTGGTCGAGCCGATCCAGGTCGAAGGCGGGCTTCGGATTCCCAACGGAAACTATCTGAAGCGCGCGCAGGAGCTATGCCGCCGATACGGCACGCTGTTCGTCCTCGACGAGGTCCAGACCGCCTTTTACCGCACCGGCCCGTTCCTCGCCGCCCATCACTTCGGCGTCGAGCCGGACATGGTGGTTCTCGCCAAGGCTCTAAGCGGCGGCCTGATACCGGTCGGCGCGGTCCTGATGTCCGACGCGGTATGCAATTCGGTATACAGCTCGTTGCGCCGCGCGATAGTGCATACCTCGACCTACAGCGAGAACTCGCTTGCGATGCGTGCGGGCCTTGCAAGCCTCGACGTGCTCGAAGAGGAACGGCTCGGAGAGCGCGCAACCGCGATGGGCGACAAGCTGCGCGCCCTTCTCAGGGAACGGCTTTCCGGCTACGAGATGGTCCGCGACGTGCGCGGCGCCGGGATGCTGACGGGAGTCGAATTCCACGCGGCGAAACGGCTTCGGCTTCGGGTTCCTTTCGAGGCGTTCGCGCGAATCCATCCCGCGATGTTCGGCCAGGTGCTGGTGATGCGGCTTTTCCGGGACAAGGGGATGCTGACGCAGATCTGCGGCAACAACTTCATGGTGCTGAAGGTCGCGCCGCCGCTGATAGTCGAGGAGCGGCATCTCGAAGAGTTTGCCGCCGCGCTCGGCGATATCGTCAACCTGATGCATTCGGGCGGCGGGTTCTGGTCGGAAGCGCTCGGGATGGCCCGCCGCGTGCTCGGCTCGATCTGAGCGCGCAGGCCGGGAAGCGGTTGGCGCGATGTTGTGCCGCGGCGGTAACGTCCACGGCGGGAAAAGCGGTCGGCGCAAAGCCCGGCCAACGGTTCAACCCTTCCTGGTTGCGCTTATCGCGATGAATGCGGCGCCGAAGGTAGTGACTCGGCCCAGCATCGGATCGATCGATTTCATCGCGCGCGCCATCCGGGCGAATCGGGGATAGTAAACGCCGCCCCGCACGCGTTCCACGCTGAGCCCCGCACGCGTCACGAGGGCGCTGAGTTCGCGCGCGGTCGTGAAGCGCGCGTTTTTCCAAAGCTCCTGACCTAACCAGGCGCGGATGCGTCGCGAAGCCGCCCACGTGCTCCATCTGCCAAGCTCGCCGATAACGAGGCGGCCGCCGGGTTTGAGTATCCGCGCCAGTTCCCCTATCGCGCGCGCTCTCTGTTCCACGAAACTGAGAACCGTGACCGTACTTGCCAAATCGAAGCTTCGATCGTGGAACGGAAGCTCTTCGGCGCGCGCCAGCATATAACGCGTTCCGCCGCCGCTCTCGGTTGCGGCGCGCGAGGCCGCCTTTGCGATCATGCGCGGGTCCGGATCGCATCCGATGACGAACGATGCTCCCCGGCGGTGGAATTCGCTTGCGAGAGTTCCGTCGCCGCATCCCACATCGAGAACGATTTTGCCCGCCAGAGGCCCGCAAAGATTGAGAATCAGCTCCTGTTCCAGCGACTCGGTAATCGCGCCGAGCGTGGACGTGCGCCACTCGGCGTAGGCGTCGGGACCGACTTCGCCAGCGGCCCTTGAATCGCGGCTATGCAAAGACGCGTCTCATCAGCCCGGAACCGGGCAAGCGTTGGAAACGGTTACCGTCATCACGACCTGACCGGAAGCGGCGGCTTTGGCGAAAGCCTCAGCGAGGGCGTCGAAGATGGCGCGCGTTTCCCCTGTTACCGTGGTGCTCATGGGACCGACCTGCGGAGCCAAACCATGTTCTTCAAAAGCGATTTGCACGGACTTCACGGCGGGCGCGAGATGCTCCTGTCGCAGCGGATAGATACTGACCTGCGCGCTGATCGTCATGGGCGGGGCTCTCCTTTTCAGCCTGAACGTTGGGCGGAGGGTTTGAGCGCGTGGCGATCGAGGCTTCCCACCATCATTCCTTCTTCATCCGCGACAGCCGCAACAATGTCTCCAAAAGGCCCATGAAGGCTCATCCGGTTTCCGCCCGGCGATGCAAATCCGCGGAAAAATATCATTTTGGCGTCGGCACATTGGATACCCAGCCAACCTGTGATCGGGAGCAAGCAGAACTTGTGCCTGTCCCCGCTGCTCCTTCGTTCTGCTCTGAAGCGTCGGCGCGCTCGGCGCCGCGGCACCGGATCATGCGCGGCGAAGCGCCGCGAGCGTGGGTGCCCGTGGCCTTCGCTGTGCGGCTTGAGAAGCGATGTGTGCGTCCGAAAGTCACACCGCCCCTCCCTCAGGCATCAGCTCTTCGGGATTCTGTAGTGCGTTCACACCGCTCGACGAACGTGGCGGTTGGCACGGCTAATGCCTTCATAATGGTTGAAAATAACAGCCCAAGGAGGAATTCGTCATGGACGCAAGAATCGCGGCGAATCTTAAGATGGTGCCCGCTGAGCGCGAGGAGAGCTTTGTGAAACGCTTGCGCGAGGTGGAAAAAGAACTGTTGCGCGCGGCTGCTGTGGCAATGGTTGCTGCGATTTGGCTCGTAATTCCGGTCGGTGCCTTGTCCGGCATGTACTACGTGACTGGCTCGGCCGTCGCGCCGCTTATTCTGGCGGGCGGATTTGCCATCCTGGTGGCAGCCAATTACCTGCTGCTGAGCCGGATGCTTGTTGCATGGGCGGAACTGGGTTCCGAACTGTCAGTCGGCGCAGTGACTGAGGTCGCGCAGCGTCCAGCGATTGCGCGGCCGGCTGGTAAAATCCGCACGGAGGCCGAAATTTACCACACTGCGGCCTGAGGTTGGCGGACGAACGGCGGGACATGCTTAACACGGAGGCCACGGCCGGCCCGGAGGGATTTTGATGTCCGATGAAACGTCGGATGCTCGCGTGCTGGAAGAAGCGCTCGACGACGAATATCGTGCCTGGGCGACCTATGAACAGGTGATTCGCGACCTCGGGCCGGTACTGCCGTTCACCAGAATCCTGGCGTCCGAGCAGCGTCATATCGACGCGCTGCGCTCGCTGTTCGAACGTTACGGTTTGGTGGTGCCGGAAAATACCTGGCTCGGAAACGTCCCGCGATACGCCAGCCTGCGCGAGGCTTGCGAGGCAGGAGCGGCGGCTGAAGTAGCCAATGGCAGGATGTACGACCGTCTGCTCGGAGCAACCGCGACTGAGGAGATCCTGCGGGTCCTGCGCAACTTACGCGATGCGTCGCAGCAGCGTCACCTGCCGGCCTTTCAGCGATGCGCGGAGCGCGCCGCCGATGCTGCCGGAGCCCGTCACGCAATGGGCCGGCGGCACTCGCGGCGAACAGGCCGCTCATGAGCGCCAGAGCCGACAAGGGTGGCGGCGATTTCCAGGGTATCAAGCTCTTGCTGTGCGAGAACCCGTTGCCGCCGATACAAGAGGCAATCGTGGCGGCTCGAGCGCAGTTGCCGCACGGCAACTACTACACCGAACCTTACTCGGCACCGTTGCGAGAACTGATCGCGGCCCGAAAAGCGCTACGGGCCTTGCGACCGCAGCTTCTCGGAAGGCGTGCCGACGAAGCGCTTGCGGAAATTGGTCTATTGCCCAACAGTATTGCTGAACTCCGTTCCTCGCATGTCGTCGCCTGACCCGAAGCTCGCGAAATCAGCATCGCTTTCGGCAAGCCGCCGCCTCTCGAACCCGCGCGCTTGTCATCGCTTGGGCGAATTGCGATACAGATCAAGGTTCGTTAACCCGCTAACGGAACGGCCCCGGGGCGAAACGCCGCCGTTCAGGGGAGAGCGCGATGGCTTACGATCTGATCGTCAGGAACGGAACCGTAATCGACGGCACGGGCGCACCCGCAGTGCGCGCCGACGTTGCGATCGCCAACGGCAGAATCGCCGAAATAGGAAAAATCACTGACGGCGCCGCGCGCGTACTCGACGCGTCGGACCTCGTCGTCGCGCCCGGCTTCATCGACCCGCATACCCATTACGACGCCCAGATCTGCTGGGACCCGCTGGTAACGTGTACGAGTTGGCATGGAGTTACGTCGGTGATGATGGGCAACTGCGGCGTCGGGATCGCGCCGTGCAAACCCAAGGTTCGCGACGTCGCGGCGTGGGACCTGGTCAACGTCGAGGCGATTCCGTACGACGCGCTCAGCAAGGGAATCAAGTGGGAATGGGAAACCTTTCCCGAATATCTTGACGCGGCCCAGCGCCGCGCAAGCGCGATCAACCTCGGCTTCCTGGCCCCGCTTACGCCCTTTCGGCACTTCGTGATGGGCGAGGAATCCATGGAGCACGAGGCGCGCCCCGACGAGACCGCGAGGATCGCGGCCTTGATAAAGGAGGCAGTCGCGGCCGGGGCGTTCGGCTTCTCGACCACGACGCTGCCGCAGCATATCGGGTTTAAGGGGCGTCCGCTCGCGTGCCGGCTCGCCAGCCGCGACGAGCTTGCGGCCTATGCGCGCACGCTGCGCGAACTCGGAAAGGGCGCGATCGAAGTCGCGCTAACCCGCCGTCCCGGCACCGTTTCCGAGGATGAGAGCGAACTGCTGCGCCTGCTGGTCGAGGAAAGCGGACGCCCGGTTACGTGGCTCGGAATGGCGAGTCTGCCGCGCGAACCGGAGCGTGCCGAACAGACGCTCGCGCGGCTCGCGCCGTTGATTCGCCGCGGCGCGATTCCGCAGGTGCTTCCCAAGCCGTTCGTAGTCCAGATGGATCTGCGCAATCCGTTTTCCTTCGCGGACATGGAATCGTGGAACCGGGTATTCAATCAGTCGCCCGAGATGCAGAAACAGATCTATCGCGATCCCGAGTTCCGGAGCGCGTTCCGCGAGGAGCTTTCGAAGCCGCGCCTGTTCCGCGGCCGATGGCATCGCGTGGAAGTGCTTGAGGTCACGAATCCCGCGCTCAAGCATCTCGAACGCAAGACCGTAGCCGAGATTGCCGAGGAGCGCCGCGCCGACCCGCTCGACACTTTCCTCGACCTCGCGCTCGAGGACGATCTTAATATCCAGTACACGATGGCGCAGTTTCACGAGGAGGGAATCCGCCAGCTAATCCTCGACGAGCGCACGATGGTGGGGCTTTCCGACGGCGGCGCGCACGTGAACATGCTGTGCGACGCGGGCTATTGCACCTACCTGCTCGGCCATTGGGTGCGCGAGAAGCAGGCGCTCACGCTGGAGCGCGCGGTCAAACGGCTCACCTCGGAGCCTGCGGATTTCTTCGGAATCAGGGATCGCGGGCGTCTCAAGCAGGGGCTCGCCGCGGATATCGTGGTCTTCGACCCGCGGACCGTCAACTCGGCGAAGCGTGCGAAGATGGCCGACGATCTGCCGGGCGGCGGAAGACGGCTGGTAATGCCGGCCGAGGGGATCGAATACACGATCGTGAACGGCGCGATTCTCTACGAGCACGGACGGGCGAGCGGCGCGATGCCGGGGCGGGTACTGCGCTCGGGGCTGAACTGAGAGCGCCGGGAGCGTGCGGCAATCGAGACCGCGCCCGGCGGACACTCGTGGCGCATCCGAAAGGCTGCCTGATGATGGGCATCACACAAGCCCGGCGTGTCATCGCTTCAGGAAGTCGATTATCAGTTCGTTGACGATGCCGGGCTTCTCCTGATGGACGAAGTGGCCCGCGTCGGCGACAATCTCGATTCTGAGGCCGCGCGGGAAAAAGCTCGCCATCCCTTCGAGCAATTCCGCGCCGATACATCCGTCATTCATCCCGTAGAGAATCATCGCGGGCACGTCGAGCGGCGGCGACATCGCCTGCGCGAGCGCCGGCTGCTCGGCCGGTATCCGGAACAGCGGCCCGAGCGTGGCGCGATAATATCCGAGCGCGGCGCTCAAGGTTGCAGGCTCGCGGAAGCATCGCTTGAGCGTTTCCATTTCCTCGGGTGCCCATTGCCATTCGGGCGACCAATCGGCCCAGATTTTTTCAAGGAACGCGAAATCGTTGAGCGATACCGCGGCTTCGGCGATCGAGCTCTGGAAAAAATACATGTACCACGAGCGTTTCTGCTGCGCGTAGTTGGTGACCAGCGCCTGGAAGAATGCGGTGCCGTACGGGACCGCCGCGGTCACCAGCTTGCTTATCTTCTTCGCGCCGGCGCCCGCCGCGCCGTACGCCGCCACCGCGCCCCAGTCGTGCCCGAACAGGATCGCCTCGCCGTAACCGAGCGCCTCGATCAGATTGAGCGTGTCCTGGGAGAGCGCCGCCGCGTCGTAGCGCCCGTCGGGCGCGGGCTCGGTCGGCGCGTAACCTCTCATGAAGGGCGCGACGGCGTGGAAGCCGGCCGCCGCCAGCGCGGGCATCTGGTGGCGGAACGACCATGCGGTATCGGGAAAGCCGTGCAGGCATAGAACCAGCGGCCCCGCGCCCATCTCGAGCACGTGAAAGTTAAGGTTCGATGCGCGCACCGTACGGGTCTTTATTTCGTTCGCCATAAAATCGCCCTCGACAGCAGGGTTACTATAGCTTGCGCGGAAGCGACAAGCCTGGCGCATTTGCGAAAAAATCCGGGTCGTTTTGGCACGCGATGGTTCCAAAGGATACAAGGGGCTTGGGATCTGCGCGCCTTGGAGCACGATTGCGACAAAACAAGCGCGGTCTTTGTTTTGCTCAGCACTCATTCGCACACAAGAGGCTCGCGATACGCGGATGAGAGACGGATGAGAGCTGAGGCAAGGGCGGGTATGGGCAACGATTCGAGGGGTGGAGAACTCAGGATTCACGCATTCGCCGACGGCGCCGCGTATGCCCGGCAAATCGCACGCGCGCTCGGAGTTCCTTTCGCGCCCGTAAAGCTTCATCGCTTTCCCGACGGCGAGAGCCTGGTGCGGGTCGCGCCGCAGGCGGGAAGGCATGCGGTGCTGGTTCGCACGCTCAGCGATCCCAATTCCAAAATTCTCGACACGCTGTTCGCGGCCGACGCTCTAAGGCGCGCCGGCGCCTCGCGCGTGAGTCTGGTGGCCCCGTATCTCGCCTACATGCGCCAGGACAAAGTGTTCCATCCGGGCGAACCGATTTCGCAGCGCGTGGTTGGCAAACTTCTTGGCGAAGCGTTCGACGCCGTGCTTACGATGGAACCGCATCTGCATCGCGTGAAAAATCTCGCCGAGGTGATTCCGTGCGAGGCCTCCACCGTCGCGGTTGCGCCGGCCGTGGCGCGATGGGTGAAACGGGCGGCGAAGGGATGCGTCGTGGTCGGGCCGGACGCCGAGTCGTGGCGATTCGTCGAGGCGATCGCGCGCGCCGCCGGAGCCGAATGGATCGTCGGCGAGAAGACGCGCTACGGCGATCGGCGCGTCAAGATCGTTTTTGCGCGGACGCCCGCCGCGAAACGCGCGGTTATCGTTGACGACATTGCAAGTTCCGGCGTGACGCTGGCCGAGGCGGTGCGCGAGCTGCGGCGCCATCGTATAGTCAACGTTGACGCGGTTGTCGTGCACGCGGTCTTTGCGCCGGGCGCGCTCGCGATGGTTCGGCGCGCGGGTGCGCGGCGAATCGTTTCGTGCGACACGATCTCGCATCCAACCAATGCGATCAAAACCGCATCGCTGTTTGCCGAGGCGCTCAGGAGAGTTCGATGAGCATGAACGTCAAGGGATTCGCGCCGATCCTGCGGTTTCTCGGTGCGGCCGGAACGGTAACCGGCAGCAGGTTCGCGTTGACGACTACCGACGGCGTCGCGCTGATCGATTGCGGGCTGTTCCAGGGGCTGAAGGAACTTCGGTTACGAAACTGGGATCCGTTTCCGGTCGCGCCCGGGACGATCGACGCCGTCGCCCTGACGCACGCGCATCTCGACCACAGCGGATACGTTCCCGCGCTGTGCCGCGAGGGCTTTGCCAGGCGAATCGTGGTCACGCAGGGAACCGCCGATCTATGCCGCGTGGTCCTGCCCGACAGCGGGCACCTGCAGGAAGAAGAAGCCGAATACGCCAACCGCAGAGGCTACTCGAAGCATCGCCCGGCCCTGCCGCTGTACACCGAGAACGACGCGACAGTTTCGCTCGGCCATCTTGAGCCGGGTAACTTCGAGACCCCGGCCGAGCTGATTCCCGGAATAAACGTCACGTTCCGGCGCGCCGGGCACATCCTCGGAGCGGCGAACATCCTGGTCGAAATCGACGGCGCGCGAAAGCGCCGGATTCTGTTCAGCGGCGATCTCGGCCGCCCCGCGCATCCGATTCTGCTTCCGCCCGCGCCGGTGCCGGCGGTCGACGCTATCGTGGTCGAATCGACCTACGGCGATCGGCTGCACAACGACGAGGAATCGCTCAAGGTGTTCGAGCAGGCGCTCAAGCGCACGGCCGAGCGCGGCGGCGTGATCGTGATTCCGTCGTTCGCGGTGGACCGAACCGAGGTGATCATCTACCACCTTCGCCGACTTGTGCACGCGGGCAGGATTCCCGACCTGCCGATTTACGTGGACAGCCCGATGGCGCTCGCGGCGCTTCATATCTATCGCGACGCGATAAGTCGCCACAGTCCCGAAGTGCGCCCCGATGTCGGCGCAGACGTATTCAATTCAGCGACCTATAATGAAGTGCGCACGGTCGAAGAATCGATTGCGCTGAACTTCATGAAAGGTCCCATGATTATAATTTCGGCCTCCGGGATGGCGACCGGGGGCCGCGTGCTGCACCATCTGGCCAACCGCCTGCCGGACAAGAACAATACCGTAATACTGGTCGGCTACCAGGGGGAGGGGACACGCGGACGAAGGCTCTTGGAGCACGAGCCGTCGATCAAGATGCTCGGGCGCTACGTCGCGGTGCGGGCGGAAATCGTGGACGTGCCGGCTTTCTCGGTGCACGCCGATCAACGGGAAATAATAAACTGGCTCGCGACCGCCTCGAAGCCGCCGGAGGTCGTCTATATCGTTCACGGCGATCCTCCGGCCGCTGAAGCTTTAAAGGCCGAAATCGTCCGTAAGCTTGGATGGCACGCGGTGATTTCGCGCCACATGGAGCAGGTGCGGCTTGACTGACGAGGTGCGGGTTCGATGTTCCGCCTGAAGCATCTTCACGTAGACACGCTGGGCGAGCATGTGATCGCGATTCACGAGAGCGCGATACGCACGGGCAGCCTTGGTTTCAATCCTCTGGACCGCGCGCACGTGATGGGAGTTCATCCGGTGACGGGCGAGAAGCGCGAGGTGATAGGTGTGCTCGGCTTCTGCCATGACGCGCTGGTCGCGCCCGACGAAATCGCGCTGGTCGATCAGGCCTTCCGCGACCTTGGGCTTCCCGAGGGAAGCATGGTCAACGCGACGCTTGCGGTTGCGCCGCGAAGCGTCGATCTGGTGCGGGCGAAACTGCGCGGCCGCCGGCTCGAGCGCGAGGCCTTCGACCGAATCCTGTCCGACGTCGTGCGCCATCGCTATTCGCGCGTGGAGCTTTCGATGTTCGTGCTCGGATGCGCGCTGCGCGGCCTCGACACGCAGGAGCTGGTCGATTACACGCGCGCGATGATCGGCACGGGCGAGCGGCTGGAGTTCGGAGCCGGGCCGATCGCCGACAAGCATTGCATCGGCGGCATCCCGGGCAATCGGACCACGATGGTGGTGGTGCCGATTCTCGCCTCGCTCGGTCTCAAGGTGCCGAAGACCTCTTCGCGCGCGATCACCAGTTCGGCTGGTACGGCGGACACGATGGGAGTGGTGGCGGACGTCGCTCTCAGCCCGCCGAGACTGCATGAAGTGGTCGAGAAGGTCGGCGCGTGTATCGCGTGGGGCGGCGCGCTGGAACTGGCGCCCGCCGACGACATCCTGATCACGGTCGAACGCCCGATGGAGATCGACACCGAGGCGCAGATGGTGGCCTCGATCCTTGCCAAGAAGAAAACCGTCGGCGCAACCCACGTGCTGATCGACATACCCGTTGGGCCGACCGCGAAGATTCGTTCGATGGGAGCGGCCGAACGTCTGCGCTCGATGTTCCTTGCGGTCGCAGAGCAGATAGACTTGAAGCTCTCGGTTATCACCACCGAAGCGCGTGGGCCGATCGGACGCGGAATCGGGCCGCGGCTCGAAGCGATGGACGTGTTGTCGGTGCTGAAGCGCGAGCCCGGGGCGCCGAGCGATCTGCGCGAGAAATCGCTCTACTTGGCTGCGCGTCTGCTGGAGATGACCGGGGCGGTTCAATCGGCGCGCGGATACCGCGCTGCGCAGCAGGCGCTGGATTCGGGCGCGGCGCTCAAGAAATTCGAGGAGATCGTCGCGGCCCAGGGTGCGCGCGAATTTCCCGCCGAGGCGCCCTACCGATGCACGGTCAAGGCGCCAGGCGACGGGCGAATTCGCGAGGTCGACTGCTGGGAGATAGCGCGGGTTGCGAAACGCGCGGGCGCGCCAGCCAACCTTTCAGCCGGCGTGCGGCTTCTGCACGGAATCGGCGAGGTCGTCGGAAAGGACGAGGCGCTTATCGAAATCCACGCCGAGAGCCGCGAGCAGATGGAGTTCGCGCGCGACTACGCCGAGTCGCATCCGCAGCTCGTCAGCTTCGGCTTCTGACACGCGGACGCGCGAGCTTCATACGATGTCATTCGACGCGTCGGAGTCCCCGCGGATTCCATCGGGGCGGAAGCCTAATGCGCAACGATTAGCGGTGTCGGCGCGGACGGCTTGCCGGTGGCCGGGCGCGTTCGCTAGGTTACAACAACTTTGGGCGGGGGTAGCGCGTGTGATCGTTGCATTTGAACTCGTGACGCTTGCGCGCCGTCGGTCAGCCAACTTATGCGCGTCCGGCAAATGACCGCGGGGCAATCGGGGATGCGGCGCCTGGCCAAGCGGCTGCTGCCGACGGCGCTTTGGCCGCACGCCGTACGCCTCCATCGCGTCGCCTTGCCCTTTCTCATAGCTCTGAGCGGGCGGCGCGCGGAACTGCTCGACACGCCGACGGGGCGCTACTGGGTGCCGCGCGACGCGCCTTACGATACGATCATTCGGCACATCAAAGCCGGGGCGCTGTTCGAGAGCGAAACCATCGAGCTGGTGCGGCGGTTTGTCAGTCCGGGCGACAGCGTGATCGATGTTGGCGCGAACCTGGGGCAGATGACGGTGCAGTTCTCCTCGATGGTTGGAGCGCGCGGGTGGGTGCTCGCGTGCGAGGCCAATCCGATTCTGTTCGAATTACTGACGCGGACGATCGCCGAAAACCGCTGTACCAACGTCGTTGCGGTATTCGGTGCGGTCGGCGAGGTCGGCGGCGGATGGGCTCGTTTCCCGCGGCCCCGCTTCTGGCGGCATGCGAACTACGGGTCCTACGGGATCGCGCCGAACAAAAGCCGAGGGATGCTGGTTCCGACGGTCGCTCTGGATGATCTCGATATCCGCGGACGCGTCGGATTCCTCAAGATCGACACGCAGGGCAGCGACCTGCGCGTCATGCGCGGCGCGCGCCGGTTGATCGCCGCGCACCGGATGCCCATCCTTTTCGAGCATGAGGCTGAGTACGACGATGCCTTCAACACCAGTTTCTCGGAGTACGCGGCCTACATCGCCCAAGTGGGATATAAGGTGAGCGAGACGTTCGACCTTAACCGTTATCTCGCCCTTCCATGCGCCTGAGACTGGACGGCGCGCCGAGCCCCCGTCCGATTGGACCGAGCTACGGTGCCGCCGCGACCATCGCGCGCACAGTGCACATCGATTTGTCCACCGCGCCCATGTTGATGTACCAGCATTCGCGCTCGGGCGCGTTCGGCATCGGCAGCGAGCAGAAGGTCGAGAAGCCGGTCTGCACGTCGGTGCTGGAAGCGTTCACGATGAACAGGCGCTTGAACGGATAGATCGCGACGCGCGCGTCGGGAACCGGCCGGTCGCGATAGGTCAGCCAGTCGGTGTAGTTCATGAAAAGCTGCCCGCCGCGATCATAAAGGTCCTGGGTGAGGACCGTGTAAACCTCGGCGTCTATATAGAGAACGTGCCTGGAATAAAGCTCCTCGGGCACGCGCTCGCGATTCGGCGTCGCCTCAAGGATGTAGACGCGCCGTAGCTCCCATTCCGCCGGGCATGAGCTTGCGCCGCCGTCGGTGAGGCACGGATGCCCCGGCACCTGCGTCACATGAAGCGCCCCGAGCATCTTTTTTTCGCCCAGGAACTTCCAGTGGTAATTCTCGTTCTTGGCGTTGAAGCCGGCGTATTCGTCGGAATTGAACTGGTTGACCCCGGTCGCGCTGGTCAGGCCGTCTTCGTTGGCCCTGCGCACGCGCCGTGCGCCCGGCATCCATAGCCAGGTGTCGTCGCCGCGCCCGGGGTCGGCGTAGCGGAAACGGACGAGGCCGAGGCCGCGCAGGCTCTCAGGCATCAGCAGGGGATACAATCCGGTCAGGAACATCCGGCCGGTCTTTTTAAAATCGGGATCGATCGGCAGCGGTTCAACCTCGGTGCGCCCGATCTCGTTGTAAGTGCGGTAATGGCCGATCTCGCTGAGATCGATGACCCGGCTGTAGCGATGGCCCGGTCGTACGTAAACCGATTGACATCCGAAGAAGCGCGCGTCGAGGTCGTCGGTCCACATCGGGCGGAACGTCATGTTCCACGCGATTTTCACCGCGGCGTCGGGATCGTTGGTGTCAATGAAGGGAAACGGCAGGCCGGCGACGTAGCCCTCCAGGCTCTGGCGATCGGGGGTAAGCCTGACCTGGGAGGAATACTTTTCGGTGGCATCCTTGTACGGCGGAGGCCAGTCAATCGTTCGCGTCGGGACGATTTTCATCGTCATCCCATGCGTCACGCGCCAGTAAAGGCCGGGCGCAACCAGATTCTTCACCTTGGATGCGTTCTGCGGCGTGATGAAGTCGCCGGGCTTGACCTGCGCATGGGCGGGCGTGGAAACAATCGAAAATCCTGCAACAACTGCCAATGCCGCCAGTGCACAAACGGCGGCGTTGCGGGCCAATCTGGACAAAGCTTCCTCCATTAACCGGACTCATTCCTACCAGACGGTAGATTTTCCGGAAATAATGGAGTGACACAAGGGACCGCGCCTTGAACCCCGAAAATTGCTGACACGATGCGCGCGGTCGCGTCACGCGCGCCTGCCATGCTTACGAGGAGCGAGGCGGGTCGAAGCGCGGACTACGGCGCCGCCGCGACCATCGCCCGGACAGTGAACATCGCTCTATCGACCGCGCCCATGTTGATGTACCAGCATTCGCGTTCGGGCGCCTTCGGCGCCGGCATCGCGCAGAAAGTCGCATAGCCGGTCTGCACGTCGAGGCTCGACGTATCGACGTCGAACAGGCGCTTGAACGGATAGATGGCGACGCGCGCGTCGGGAACCGGCCGGTCGCGATAGGTCAGCCAGTAGGCGGTGCTCATGAACAGCTCGCCGGAGCGATTGTAGAGATCCTGTCCGAGCACGGCGTAGGACTCGGCGTCGACGTAGATGACGTGGCGGGAGTAAAGCTCCTCAGGTACGCGGCTGCGATTGGGCGTGGCCTGAAGGATATAGACGCGCCGGAGTTCCCACTCGGCCGGGCAGAGACTTGCGCCGCCGTCGGTCGGGCATGCAGGAGCGGGAACCTGGGCGACGTGAAGCGACCCGAGCATCCGCCTCTCGCCGAGGAGCTTCCAGTGGTAGTTCTCGTTTTTTGCGTCAAAGCCGGCGTAGTCGTCGGGGTCGAAGGTGTCGGGGCCGATCGCGCTGCCCAACTGCGCCTCGTTGACCCTGCGCACGCGGCGCACGCCCGGATTCCAGATCCACGTATCATCGCCGCGCCTCGGGTCGGCGTAGCGATAGCGGATTATCCCGCCGCCGTACTGGTCTTCCGGCGCGAGCAGCGGGTACATCGCGGTCAGAAACATCCGGCCGGTCTTTTTGAAATCGGGATCGATTGGCAGCGGTTCGACCTCGGTGCGCCCGATCTCGTTGTAGGTGCGGTAATGGCCGATCTCGCTCGCATAGACGATACGGCTGTTTGCCCGTCCCGGCGTGACGTAAACCGAATGGCATCCGAAGAAGCGCGCGTCGAGGTCGTCGGTCCACATCGGGCGGAACGTCACGTTCCACGCGAGTTTGACCGCGACTTCGGGATCGTTGGCGTCGATGAAGGGAAACGGCAGGCCGGCGACGTAACCCTCGAGACTCTGGCGATCGGGAGTGAGCCGGACCTGGGAGGAATATTTTTCCGTCGCGTCCTTGTACGGCGGAGGCCATTCGATCGTTCCGGTCGGAACGATCTTCATCGTCATCCCGTGACGGACGCGCCAGTAAAGGCCGGGTCCAACCAGGTCTTTGACTTTATAGGCGTTCTCGGGAGTGATGAAATCGCCGGGTTTGACCTGTGCGACAACGGTCCCGGGGTTGACCAGACACGCGAGCACGATCGCAAGCGCCGCCGCCACGCCTGCAAACGCACGCATCGACCTCTGTCTGCTGCTCACCCGACAAATTGTCGGCAAATCTGAACAATAAAGCAAGCAGAACGGCTATGATGGCGGTGGATGGCGACAGCCCAGGCGTGGCGGCATCTCTCATCGCACGAGCCGCGTGCCTGGCCGCCTCGCGGGTCAGGCCGCCATCCGGGGACGGTCGTGAGCGCAATCATCGCGCGCGGCGCGAGGAACAGCCCGGTCTCTGGTTTTCGATGCGGCCGGGCGCGCCGACTGAACTGAAGGCTTGCGATTTACGCGATTACTCCTTTGTCAAGGAGCGAATCGACGAGGAGATGAAAGTATATAAGCCCGCCGAAGCGGCTCCATCGCGCAAGCGCACGGCGCACGCCTTCGTAATCGAGTTCGCGCCGAAGACCCATCCGCCGCGCGAGCGCGTTGCGCCCGCCCACGTCGTCGCCGGGAAAAATATGCACCCGTCCGAAACCGCGCAGCATCACGTACTCCGCGGTCCATCGCCCGACGCCCTTGAGAGCGCAGAGCGCGGCGAGCGCCGCTTTGTCGTCGAGCGTCTCGATGCGCGAGAAGCCGGGAGCGTGGGAATCTGAATCGAGCGCCGCAAGCCCTGTAACGTATCTCGCCTTGCCGCGGCTGAGGCCAAGCTCGCGAAGCCGCTCGATATCGGCCCGCGCGAGCACCGACGAATCGGGAAAGGCGAACGTTTGCTCGCCGCCTCGCCGGAGCGAACGCCCGTAATTCGCGACGAGGCGGTTTACGACGTGAAGACCCGCGTCGAGCGAGATCTGCTGGCAGGCGATAGCATTGACGAAGGCCTCGAAGTTGACGGGAAATCGCACCGGCTTTATCCCGCGAAGCCGGGTCACCATCGGACCGAGAGTCGAGTCCTCTCGCGCAAGGTCATAAAATTCGCGCAAGTCGCGATCGAGACCGAGCATCCGATTCAGCATCGCCTCGATATTCCCGCCGATTGCGGACGAGACGCCGCGTCCCGACACAGTTGCGACAAGATTGGGCCGTTCAACGCTCCCGCACTGTTCGACGGCGACTTCGACGACGGTTTCGCCATGCGACACAATCCTGCGGTAAATGCCGCCGTCGAAGCGATCGACGATATTGTGCGGACGCCGTTTCAGCGCCCACGCGGTGAGATCGAGCCGAAACGGCGGTTTTACCGAAAGTCTCAGCCGAATGTCCGGCATCGAATTACCTGCGGCATATGCACGTCCCGGTTAAGGCGAATGTGTTTCCATTGGAATCAGTCAACGCGACATTACGACACGCGAAAACGGCACGCTATTCCAGGTATGTCGGGAATTCAAAGCAACTTGTTCTCAGGATCATGCCAATTTCCTGATTGGTACGCACTATGCGTTCAATCCGCCGCGGGTGATTTCCGATGCCGCTCATGCAATCCAAAGTCGAAGACCAATCGAAAGCCGAAAAGGCCGAAACCCCGGACCAGGAAGAGGAAAAAATCCCTCTCGAAACCGTCGTCAAGGAACTCGGCGCGGACCTCGAACGCGGCCTCACGTCAGACGAAGCGGGCAAGCGGCTCGAAAAATACGGGCCGAACGCCATCCCCGAGAAGCATGTCAGTCCCGTCGTCAAGTTTCTGTCGTTCTTCTGGGGCCCGATTCCCTGGATGATCGAAATCGCCGCAGTTCTCTCCGGCGTCGTCCATCACTGGACCGATTTCATCATCATCATGGTGATGCTGCTGCTCAATTCGGTGGTCGGCTTTTGGGAGGAGTTCAAGGCCGACACGGCGATCCAGGCACTGAAGCAGCGGCTTGCGCTCAAGGCCAGGGTGCTGCGCGACGGCAAATGGTCGAGCGTCGAGGCGAAATCGCTGGTGCCCGGCGACGTCGTCGAAGTGCAGCTTGGAAATATCGTTCCCGCCGATCTGAAACTGGCAGGCGGCGAGTTCCTGAGCCTGGATCAATCCGCCCTCACCGGAGAATCGCTTCCCGTCGACAAGCACGTGGGCGACGTCGCCTACGCCGGTTCGATCGTGCGGATGGGGCAAATGAGAGCGGTCGTTTCAGCCACCGGTGTGAACACGTTTTTCGGCAAGACCGCGATGCTGGTCGAGAAGGCCGAGAAACATTCGCACTTCCAGGACGCGGTGCTTCGAATCGGAAACTTTCTCATCCTGAACACGCTATGGCTGGTCGCGCTGATCGTTATCGTCGCGCTGTTCCGCGGCGATCCGATGGTCGACACGATTCTTTTCGCCCTGGTGCTGACGGTTGCGGCGATTCCGGTCGCGCTGCCCGCGGTGCTGTCGGTCACGATGGCGGTCGGCGCGTCAACGCTGGCCGCGATGCGCGCGATAGTGTCGCGCCTGGTGTCAATCGAGGAAATGGCAGGGATGGACGTGCTGTGCTCGGACAAGACCGGCACGCTCACCAAGAATCAACTCGTGCTCGGCGAGCCGGTCGTGATGGGCGGGAGCACCCGCGACGAACTGATCGAGTCGGCCGCGCTCGCCTCGCAACGGGAAGCGCCCGACGCGATCGACGAGGCGATCTTCCAGGCGCTCGGCGACAAGGCGAAACTCGCCGGCTACAAGGTCGTGAAATTCACGCCGTTCGATCCGGTGCACAAGCGCGCGGAGGCCGACGTTCAGCACAACGCGGCGCGTTTCAAGGCCCCCAAGGGCGCTCCGCAGGTGATCCTCGAGCTTGCGCGCCCCGATGCGTCAACCCGTAACCAGGCGGAGAGCCAGGTCGAGGTTTTCGCGAAGAAAGGTTATCGCACGCTTGGCGTTGCGCGCAGTGAGGCCGACGGCGCCTGGCGTTTCCTCGGGCTGCTCCCGATGTTCGATCCGCCGCGCGACGATTCCAGGGCAACCATCGACGTGGCGCGCTCGATGGGGCTGAAAATCAAGATGGTTACCGGCGATCACGAGGCGATCGCGCGCCAGATCGCCGGCGTGCTTGGACTCGGCCGCAATATCGTCAAGGCCGAGGACGCGTTTCCGGGCGGCCACATCATGTCAACCGAGGCAATCGAAAGAGCCGACGGATTCGCCCAGGTTTTCCCCGATCACAAGTTCAAGATCGTCAAGGCGCTGCAGGCCGAAGGCCATCTGGTCGGGATGACCGGCGACGGCGTGAACGACGCGCCCGCGCTCAAGCAGGCCGACGTGGGAATCGCGGTCAGCGGCGCGACCGACGCGGCGCGCGCGGCCGCCGACCTTGTGCTCACCGAGCCGGGACTTTCCGTGATCACGCGCGCGGTGGAAGAGGCGCGCAGGATCTTCGAGCGGATGAATGCCTACGCGATCTACCGGATCGCCGAGACGATCCGCGTCCTGCTCTTCATGACGCTTTCGATCATCGCCTACAATTTCTATCCCGTCACCGCAGTCATGATCGTTCTGATCGCGATCCTCAACGACTTCCCGATCATGATGATCGCCTACGACAATCAGCCGGTCGCGCCGCGGCCGGTCCGATGGGACATGCATCGGGTACTGATGGTTTCGAGCGCGCTCGGCCTGATGGGCGTGATCGAATCGTTCCTGCTGCTGTGGATTGCCAAGGCGTTCATGGCGCTTCCGGCGCCCATCGTTCAGACCGTGATTTTCCTGAAGCTTCTGGTCGCCGGCCATCTGACGATCTATGTCACGCGCAACGTCGGGAAAATCTGGGATCGGCCGTGGCCGAACTGGAAATTTTTCACCGCGTGCGAAACCACGCAGGCGATTGGCACGCTCGCCGCCGTCTACGGATGGTTCGTTACGCCGATCGGATGGGAGTACGCGCTCGGCGTGTGGGGATACGCGCTGGTATGGTTCCTCGTCGAGAGCGCGGTCAAGATCTCGACCTACAGGATGCTCCGGAGCGGCACGCGGCTGCATGAGCGTCATCTGGCGAGGATCGGCGCGAGCTTCAATTCGCACGCCCCGTAGCCGCGCGAGCGGCTATTCGATTTCGTTCTGCGGGATGGGCTGACCGGACGGAGTCGTCGGTTTGCTCTGCGAAGTGGATCCCCGCTTGCCGGAGGTCGTCGTCTTATCCGGATGCTCGTACTTGTATCCCTGATAGGCAAGGCTGGGAATCGCCAGCCACACGCATCCCGAAACTCCAACCGAAAGAACGGCCAGCGCAACCACAACCAGCGAGCGGCGCATGAAGCGAAAAATCACAACTCAGTCTCCTGTTTCACGGGTAAGTTCCCGGACCTGTTTTTCGAGCGCCCTCATCCGGCGCAGCAGTTCGGGCAGCCGCGGCAGCGCGGCCGAGTAGCGCCGCCAATGGCGAACGTCCACGGCGGGCGTGCCGCCGATTATCGAGCCTGCGTCCACGTCGTGCGGGATGCCCGACTGCGCGACGACCATCACCCGGTCGCCGATCTTCGCATGGTCGGCGCATCCCGACTGTCCGCCGAACTGGCACCATCGTCCCACCCTGACCGAGCCCGCAAGTCCCACGTGCGCGGCGAAACGCGAGTATTCGCCGACCTCACAATTGTGGCCGATATGCACCAGGTTATCGAGCTTCACGCCCTTGTGCAGAATCGTCGCGCCCATCGTTGCCCGATCGACCGTCGAGTTCGCGCCGATCTCCACGTCATCCTCGATAATGACGGTTCCGACCTGCGGAATCTTGAACAGGCCGCCGTTATGCTCGCCGAAGCCGAATCCCTCCGCGCCGACAACCACCCCGTTGAGCAGCGTGACCCGGTTGCCGATTACGACGCCCTCGCGAATCGAAACCTGGCTATGGCAGACGAAGCCGTCGCCGATAGTCACATTCGGATAGATGGTGACGTGGGGATGGATGACGGCGTCGCGCCCGATAGTGACGCCCGAACCGATCGAAACGAAGGCGCCGATCGAGGCTCCTTCGCCAATCTTTGCGTCGGGCGCGATATTGGCCGTCGGGTCGATTCCGGCGGCCGGCCGATACGGGGGAAAAAAGATTTCCAGGATCCTCGCGAAATCGTAATACGGGTTCGAACTGATCAGCGTCGCGCATCGCGCGCGCGGCGCGAAGCTCTCCGGCACGACCGCGCACGAGGCGGCGGTCTTCTTGAGCGCCGGAAGATATTTTTCCGCAGCTACGAAGATCACGGTGCCGGGGATCGCCGCCTCGATCGGTGCCGGGGCGAAGATCTCCGCCTCGGCGTTGCCGCGCAGTTCCAATCCGAGTCTCGATGCGAGTTCGCCAAGTTTCATGGTTTGCTTCTCGTATGCATTTTTTCTGCGATTCGCCGCCCGCGCGGACGGCGGGTTAACCGATCGGCGGCAGGGTTTCCGTCAAGGCGCGTCAGGCGAAGGCGCCGAGCGCGCGCAGCGACTCGATCACTTCATCCGGTTGCACCCGCACAAGACAATTGTAGTGACCGAAGCGGCAGGTGCGCGCAAGACAGGGGCTGCATTCGAGCCGATGCCATATAACGCGGGTGCGCGGCCCGAGCGGGCCGGTGCGGTTCGGATTGGTCGAGCCGAAAATCGCGACGGTCGGGGTGCCGAGCGCCCCCGCGATATGCATCGCACCCGAGTCATTGCCCGCGAAGGCGCGCGCGAGCGAGAGCGTGGCGACGAGCTCCGCGACGCTCGTCTCACCGGCGGCGACAATCGCGCCCGCGCGGCTCATCGCGGCCACCTGTTCGCATCGCGGGCGCTCCGACGGCGCTCCAACCAGGACTGCTTGCGCGCCGAATTCGCTCTCAAGCAGATCGACAAGCGCGGCAAACTTCGCGGCGGGCCATTCCTTGGCCGGACCGTAGGCCGCCGCCGGGGCGAGCGCGACCAGCGGCGCGCCAGGGCGCTTTCGCCGCTCGCCGAGCCACGCCGTCATCCGTTCAAGGCTCGCCGGCGCGGGGCGAATCGCGAAGTCGTCCGGGTCGCCCTGGATTCCGAGCGTCTCGCGCACCATCGCAAGCCAGTAGTGCACCTGATGACCGTCGAGAGCGTCCGCAGGCGGCGCGGCCTTATGGGTCAGCATCGGGCCGCGAAGGTCGGCGATATAACCGGCCCGCCGCGCGATTCCGGCCGCGGCGACCCATAGCGCCGAGTCGAAACTGTTCGGCATCACGACCGCGAGATCGAATCCGCGCGAGCGTAGCTCCGCGATTATCCTGAATCGAGCGCCAAGGCCGGCCAGCCCCGAGCCGAGCGAATAGGGAATCACTTCATCGAGCCAGTCCGCGCCCTCGAAGAAACCCGCGAGTTCCTTTTTGACCAGGACCGCAAGATGCGCCGACGCAAAGGCGCGCCGCACCGCGCGCATCGCGGGCAGGCTCATCACGAGGTCGCCGAGCCAGTTCACCGCCTTGATTACGACGCGCGACGGCCGGGGCGCGAGAAGCGCGCGGCCCGACGGCGCCGGATGCGGCGCAAGAAACCGTTCCTGCTCCGCGCCCGTCATCGGCAAATCGCGGTCGGTGAAATCGCGACTCGTGCGCGAGCGAGCCGCTGCAATTCAGTTCGACAACGCCGCAACGAGTTGTTCGACGATCGCGTCGGCCTTCGCGCGCATCTCGTCGTCAGTAGCATCCTGGATCGGATGGGGCACGAAGACGCGCCTGACCTCGGGCAATCCGAGCGCCTCAGCCTGCTTTTCCGCCGCATCCGCGAACACGTGCGAGGCGGCAACCACCGACGGCCGTCCATTGATTTCAAACCACACCGAATCGTGCACACTGCACGTTGTGCACGACCCTCAATCGGCGAGCGCCTCGATTACAAAGCCGTTCTCCTCGGCGATACGCCGGCGCAGGTCCTCGGGCGCGGGCCTGGCGAAGGTTGGCTTGCGGTAGCGGCGAATCTCGACGCCGGGGAACCGCTCCTTGAGGCGCTCCTCCAGGCGGTTCATCAGCACGTCTCCGCGCGGTTTCGAGATGTCGAGAAGCGCGATCGAGCCCGCAGGAGCGCCGGGGCGCTTTGCCAGCGAGCGTCTTATCGGGACGCGCTCATCGGTCGGATCGACAATCTGCATCAGGGCACCTCCTCGATTCGGCGGCTCACGCTGATCGAACCAATCGGGCCGCTAACCCATCCGGCGAAAATTGCCGAGAATTTTCCGGCTTCTCCGCCTGCAACGATGATATTGATGTCCTCGGGCTTGCGGAACTTGGGCACGCGATGCGCGAGTTGCTCGGCGGTGGGGTTTTCCAGGCCGAGTGCCTTGAGCGGAATTCCTTCGCCGCATTCCTGGTCGGGGAGAAGCTCGCGAAGCGGACGTGCGCTCGCCTGCTGGATTCGCTCGCGCACCCTGGCCTTGGACCATTTGTCGCGCGCGATCGTGTCGGCGTGCTCGGGCGACACGACCAGCAGCACTTCGCCGGAGAGATGCTGTTTCGGATGCCAGCACGCTTCAAGCCCGAGCGCGAGCGAAGCGCATAGCGCGTGCGCGGTTCGCGAATGCTGGTCGGCTATCTGGCGCGAGCCCGCCTCCAGCCCAAAGACGGTAACGACGCTTTCGTCCCTGCCGAAGCCGCGTTCGACGTGAAGCGGCTCCCACGGACTTCGTTCCTCCCATTCGGCGAAGCAGGTCGTAAACTTGCCGATCGCGCCGAACGTCGAACGCTCGATATCGCCCGGGCGCGCGCCGCCGATATTGCGCAGGGCGAGCTTGACCGCCCGCCCGATGGTCGCGTTGGGGCGGTTTCCGTATCCTAGCGCCATCATCCCCATGCTCATCCCGAGCCGGCGGCGGATGGGACCGTTCACGATTATGACGGGCGTCGCGCCCCACGTCGTCGCCATCACGCCGTGGATATTGAACTCGGGTGTGGCGAGCGCCTCGATCGCGG
Organism: Deltaproteobacteria bacterium; assembly: GCA_021817345.1. Taxonomy (GTDB): domain Bacteria; phylum Desulfobacterota; class Binatia; order Binatales; family Binataceae; genus DTIX01. The sequence goes on from JAKAVC010000046.1 coordinate 42,173, forward strand.
CGAGCACGACCGGAAAATATTCCGGCCTGCATCCCGCCATCACGGCGTTCGCCGCGAGCTTCTCAACCGAGGCGGGCGCGAGATTCGGCGGCAGAACGGCGACAATTTCCCGCGGATCGCGCCGCGTCCCTGTCAGCATCCGGGCGACGCGTTCGGGCGTCGGCGGCACGACCGGAAGCCCGTCGGTCAGACCGCGCTCGAACATGAACTCGAATTCGTCCTGCGCGCCGATTTCAATTCGCCGCGCTGTCAGCCGCTCACCGCGCGCGGCGGCTTCAAGCCGTTCGGCCACGCCCGGCTCGACCGACTTCGAGCCGCATCCGGGGCGTTGCGCGGGATACGATTCCCAATCGACTTTCGGCGCGGCAAGACCGCTGATTCGGGCGAGCTCGGCGAACAGACCCTGCCAGTCGGCGCGATCGAAGCCCTCGAAGCGGCGCAGTTCGGCGCCGTCGGGTCCGGCAAGGACGATCGTTGGGACGATCTCGATTCCGTAGGCGAACGAGACCGAAAGCGCCGAATCGTCGAGCATCGGAGCGTCCAGATGGTTGCTCGCGGCAAGTTTCGCATTGCCCTCGGCATCCTGGCCTATTGCCCACACGTCGAGCTCTGGCCCGAACGCGCGATACGCAGCCTCGATCAGCGGCATCGTGAGCCGGCAGGTTGGGCAATCTTCCTTGACGAAGCACAGGAGTGCATGGCGTCGCGAGGGAAAGCTCCGCTCCTTCGCGCCGAGGTCCTTCAGCGTGAAGGCGGGCAATTGTTTGCGCGGCTCTTCCATCGCGGCGTTTCCCCCTGTCCAGCTTTCAGAAAGAAACGATGACGCCCCCGCGGGGTCGTTACGAGCGCAATCCTACAACTCAAACGCGCACGGAACCAACAGGAAAAACCTTGCTTGAGCTATGCCGGGCGCAGCGATAGCGAACATGTTCGTGGGCGGCCGCGCGAAGGGGGAGTTTCCGTAGCCGAGGGAGGCTATCGCCGCTATGGACTCGGTTCCGCGATGGGAGTTGGAGGCCGACTACATCGAGACCTGCAATTGCGACTTCGGATGTCCTTGCAACTTCAACGGTTTTCCTACGGGCGGACGATGTGAAGCAATTGTCGGTTATCACGTCCGCTCGGGCAATTTCGGCGGCGTGATACTCGACGGTCTCGATTTCATTCTGGTTTCCTCGTGGCCCGGAGCGATTCACGAAGGCAACGGGACCGCGCGAGTCTATATCACCGATCGCGCGGCACCCGAGCAGCGCGCGGCGCTGACGAAGATAGTGTACGGTCGCGCGGGCGGAAACGGGCCGTTCGTCATATTCGCCAGCACTTTCAGCCGCGTCTTCGAGGCCGAGTTCGTGCCCATAGAGATGCGCGTCGAGGGCAAGCGCGGCGGTTTTGCCGTCCCGGGCGTGCTCGAAGCGCGGGTTACGCCGCACGTCGATCCGGTGTCGCACAAAGAGACCGACGTGCAGATCGTCCTTCCGCACGGCTTTATCTGGAAGCGCGCCGACGCGGTCAAGTCGGCCGCGATGCGCGTGGCGAGTCCGGCGCTGAGCTTCGGCCATCCGGGCAAGAACGCCTTCGTTTCGGTGATTAACTACGAGGGTCCATAGAGATTGGCCCTCCACGATGGCGCGAATCACGCGCCGCGATCGCGAGGGCGCTCGTAGCGCCGGAATGCACGCGTAACGAAGTCGTGCGTCGACGGCCCGTGCGCGAGCTGGCTGCCCCTGCGGAATTTAGCCGGTTGCGCTATAAGCGCCCGGCAAGGGCATGGCTAAAATCAGTCGAGCGAGGGCCAGAATTCCTGGAGCTCCCGATCGACGGAACGTTTTGGCCGTCCGAAGCTGGGCTCCTTCCAGATCAGGCGGCTCAGCGTAAAGCGCAAGCCAGACGGCCTGGAAGTGGAAAAGACCGCCGACGGTTGTGCGTCCTCCGTCTCGGAACGACGTTCACTGACGAGTGCTGCAAGCTTCACTATAGCCGCCTCCCGATAAGTTCCCCTCCTCGCACGAAGATTCCGTGCCGCAATCCGTGTGCCAACGAAGATCCATATTTTTAATGCGCTCAGTTTCGCCGTCGCCCTGAATCGCGACATGCCTGTGCCACTAACGACACAATGTGGCAGTCGGGTGTCAGCCAGGACGCGCGCAGGGCAAAACGAAAACGGCGGCCCGATTCGGGCCGCCGTCTGTCTTCATTCGGGCTCGCTCTGGATTGGCTACTTGCCGACGACGAACGAGCAACTGGTCGTGCCGCTGCCCCCGATATTGAGCATTGCGCACATCTTCGCGCCCTCGACCTGGTAGTCGCCCGCCGTGCCGCTCACCTGCTTGAAGCAATCGAGCATCTGGCGCACGCCGGTGCATCCCACGGGATGCCCCGCGCCGATCAGCCCGCCGGACGGGTTGATCGGAATCCGCCCGCCCATTTCGATGAGCCCCTCCTCGACCGCCTTCCACGATTCGCCGGGCTTGGTGATGCCGAAATGGTCGATCGCCATGTATTCGGAGGTGGTGAAGCAATCGTGGGTCTCGATAGCCTGGAGCTGCTCGACTCCCGAGATACCGGCGCGCCTGAACGCGTCGAGGATAGCCTCTCGGGTGTGCGGCAGGACGTAAGTGTTTTCGCGGCTTTCCTCGACCTTTAGGTCGAATTCAAGGGGGGCGGTGCGATGGCCCCATCCGAGGATGCGCGGCAGGTCTTCGAGTTTTTTGCCGTTTCGCTTCGCCCATTGGGCGGCGAACTTCTCCGAGGCGAGAAACAGCGCAGCCGCGCCGTCGGTCACCTGGGAGCAGTCGCTCACCTTGATACGCCCGCCAATCACCTGGTTGAACTTGGACTCGCGCTGGGCCTGGCTCTCGCTCATGAACCAGGTGCGGGTCTGCGCGTTCGGGTTGCGCTTGGCGTTGGCGTAGTTGATTGCCGAGATACGGGCGAGATGCTCGTCCTTCAGGCCGTAGCGCTTGTCGTATTCGTCGCCGAGACGGCCAAACAGTTTCGGGAACGGAAAGTCGATTCCCTTGCTCTCGCGCTCGTACCATGCGGCAGTGCCGAGGTAGTCGCCGCCCGTCGTCGAATCGACCGTCTTCATCTGCTCGACGCCGACCACGCATTCGAGGTCGTAGCGACCGGCTTCGATCTCCGCGGAAGCGGCCAGGATGGCGATCGAGCCTGAAGCGCAGGCGGCTTCGTGGCGGCTCGTCGGCAGCCCGCGGAAGGTCGGATCGATCTCCAGGAAAAACGCGCCGAGATGCCCCTGATGGGCATAAAGTTCGGCGGCGAAGTTCCCCACGTGAGCGCTTTCGACCTCGCGTGGCTCGATTTTGGTTGCTTCCAGCGCGGCGAGCACAACCTCGCGCATCGGGCCGACGAAATGCTTGCCCTCCTTCGTCCAGTTGCGGGCAAAATCGGTCTGCGCTCCTCCGAGAATATAAACCGGTGCCGGCTTGGGCATCTTGATAGCTCCTTGTCTAACCGACAAAAGTGCGGCCGTACTGCAGTGCGCCGCCGTGAAACAGTTTACCACCATTCGCGGCGGCTTTCTCCACAACCGAGGGCACCACGAGGCCGTGACGTTTGAAAAGTTCCACCGACTTGCGCGCGCCCAGGAGATCGACGATCGCGCACGGCGGCGCCCAGTTGAAGCCGAAGCTCATAATCTTATCGACGTCCTCGGCCGACTCCGCGACCTCGCCGACGCGGTTAAGCGCGTAGCTGACGTAGCCGAGGATGAGCCGGCGGGCGATATCGGCTTCGGGGCCGGTTGCATCGGCGAAGACCGCGAATGAATCAGCGTAGCGGCCGACGCGGTTAAACTGCTTCATTTTTTCGACAAACTCGACCCGCCGGGGCGCTTCGAACGGCTTGTAGGAGCCGGAGGCGGAATCGAGCACCTCGACGGTCTTCTTGTCCGGCCTGCGATAGAAACCGCCGGTCTTCGGCGTCTTGTCGCCGAGGCGTCCCTCGGCGATTCCCCGAGCCATGAAATCGGGCAGATGAAACGCCGAGTGCGCCTCGTCTTCCACCTGCGCATAAACGTTATCGACGATTGCCCGATGCACGTCCCATCCGACTAGGTCGATGGTCTGAAGCGGCGGCATCGCGCGCCCGGTCTGCGGTCCGGCCACGTAATCGATAAATGCCACGCCATGCTCGCCGGCGAGCTGCGCGGCCTCGTTAAGCACCTTGAATCCGATCCGGTTGCCGACGAAGGCGGGACGGTCGCGGGTCACGATTACCTTGCGACCGAGCCGCTCGCGCATCATTTTGACCACCGCGCGCGTCACTGCGGGATCGGTGTCGGGATTGGGAATCACCTCCGCGCCGACGATCACGTTGGGCGGATTGAACAGATGCACACCCAAGAAATGGCGGCGGAAGGAATCGCTGCGCCCCTCGGCCATCCCGGCTATCGACAATCCGGAGGAGCCCGAGGCCACTACGCAGTCGTCGCGCCGATAGCGATCGACCTGCTCGAAGAATTTCTTCTTTAGAGCGATGTCTTCGGCCAGCGACTCGAACACGAACCCGGCTTCGCCGACGGTTCGCGCGAGATCCTGTTCGTAGGTCCCGAGCGTGATCCGGTCCGCGACCGCTTCGGCGCGGGCGGCGTTCTGAGCGCCTTCGAGCGCCTGGCGCGCCTTGCCCATGTCCCGCGCGAGCATCACGACCTTGAATCCCGCGCCGGCGAACACCGCGCCCGACGGCGGTCCCATCGTACCGTTCGCTCCAAGAATGACGACAGTTTGGTTGTCCTGACCCAAAACGACTTCTCTCCGTCCTTAATTTATTCCATGGGAAAAGGCGGATTAGACCTGTCCCCATAATCTCATCGCACTCGGCGACGAGCGTGACTCTATGGCAAAACTGCGAAGCGGCTTGTTCTGATGGTTCCGGACGAAATTTATCAAACGCATGTTAGCTTGGCGTAGGGCATGACGCTACTGCTAAAACGTTGATTTTGCGCCAAGGAGAGTTTTTCAGGATGGAGCCCCGATACCTTTCCGACGAGCACAAGGCCTTTCGCGAGGCCCTCAGGACCCATATCGAGCGCCAGATCACTCCCAACGGCCTTGCCTGGGAGGAACAGCGCCGGATCCCGCGCGAGGCGTGGCTTGCGATGGGCCGGGCGGGCTTTCTATGCCCATGGATCGACCCGCAATACGGCGGCAGCGGCGCCGACTTCGGCTACAGCGCCATCCTGCGCGAGGAGATGGTTCGTTCGGGCTCGCCCGGGCTTTCCGAGGGCATGGCCGTCCATGCCGACATCGCCACGCCCTACCTCGAACGGCTCGGCACGCCGGAGCAGAAGCAACGATGGCTGCCCGGATGCGTCAGCGGCGAGATAATCGCGGCGCTTGGGATGAGCGAGCCGGACGCAGGCTCCGACGTTGCCGGGATTCGCACCACCGCAATCCGCGACGGCGACCATTTCGTCGTCAACGGCCAGAAAATCTTCATCACCAACGGCATGAACTGCGACCTCATTATCCTCGCCGTGCGCACCACGCCCGCGGGCAAGAGCGAGGTCCGCCACGGCGGAATCAGCCTGCTCGTGGTCGAGGCCGGCACGCCCGGCTTCATCAAGCATCGCCAGCTCGACAAGATGGGATTGCACGGGCAGGACACCGCCGAGCTGTTTTTCGAGGACTGCCGCGTGCCGGTCTCCAACCTGCTCGGCGAGGAGGGCCGCGGCTTCAAGTACCTGATGCAGAACCTGCAGCGCGAGCGGCTAATTGTCGCGATCGGCGGCCAGGCTTATGCGGAATGGATGCTGGAAAAGACGCTGGCCTACGCCAAAACCCGAAAGGCCTTTGGAAAATCGATCGCGTCGTTCCAGCACAACGCCTTCAAGCTGGCCGAGATGGCGACCGAAGTCGCGATCGGGCGGGCGTTTATCGATCGGCTGGTTGAGGAGTTCATCGAAGGCAAGCGCGACCTGACGACCGAGGTCTCGATGGCGAAGTGGTGGACGACCGAGAAGGCCAATCAAATCGCCTACCAGTGCGTTCAGCTCCACGGCGGCTATGGCTACATGCGCGAGTTCGAGATTTGCCGCGACTACATGGACGTGCGGGCGATGCCGATATACGCGGGCTCCAACGAGATCATGAAGCAGATAATCGCGCGCCGCATGGGATTGGAGGAATAGAGGCGCTTTATCGCCGACGCGATGGCGGCGCGGGTATCGGAGCCCCGCGCCGTCGCGTGCCATCAATCGAACCGAAGCGCGCTACGGATTGATCCACCTGCGGCCGTCGGCCTCGACGAGCGCATCAGCTTCCTTCGGACCCCAGCTTCCCGCCGGATACTCGCGAAGCGGCGCGCGCGAGTCGTCGCGCCAGGAATCGAGCACCGTCTGCACGAACTCCCACGACTTCTCGACGAACGCATCGCTCGGGAAAAGCGTATGGTCGCCCGCCATCACGTCGAGCAGAAGCCGCTCGTAGGCGTCGGGCGACGGTCCCTCGAACGCGCCCGAGTAGCGCAGGTTCATCTGGACCGGGCTTATCGCAAGGCCCAGTCCCGGCCGCTTCGCCATCACGTCGAACGAGAATCCCTCGTCGGGCTGAATCCTGACGGTCAGCAGGTTGGGTGGAAGGTTACCGCTTCGGTTGAATAGGATGCGCGGCGCGTCCTTGAACTGCACGGCGATCAGGCTTTCGCGGTGAGGCAGGCGCTTGCCGGTGCGCAGGTAAAACGGCACGCCCGACCATCGCCAGTTGTCCACAAAGACCTTCAACGCAACGAAGGTTTCGGTGCGCGAGTCTCGCGCCACGCCTTTTTCCTCGACGTATCCGCGGACGTTCTCTTCGCCGAGCCGGCCGGCGGCGTAACGCGCGCGCACCGTAAGCGCGCCGCTGTTTTCCGGCGCAATCGGGCGCAGCGCGCGCAGCACGTTCAACTTGGCTTCCCGCACCGCCGAGGCGTCGAGACTCACCGGCGGCTCGATCGCGAGCAGCGCGAGCACCTGCAGCATGTGGTTCTGCACGATGTCGCGCAGCGCGCCCGAGCGGTCGTAATAGCCCGCGCGCGTGCCCACGCCTTCGCTCTCGGCCACGGTTATCTGCACATGGTCCACGTTGCGCGCGCCCCACAGGCGTTCGAAGATCGTGTTGGCGAAGCGCAGCACGAGCAGGTTCTGCACAGTCTCCTTTCCGAGATAATGGTCGATGCGGAAAATCTGCGATTCGTCGAGAAACCGGCTGAGCGTGCGGCCGATTTCGAGCGCACTTTCGAGGTCGTGCCCGATCGGCTTCTCGACAACGACGCGGCTGAAGTTCGGCCCGCTCGCGCGCGAAATCAATCCCGCCTCGGCGAGCCGCTCCACCGACGCGCGCATCGCGTCGGGCGGAATCGAGAGATAGAAGATGCGGTTGGGAGGAAGATTGCGCCCGCGCTCGATTTCCTCGAGCCGCTCGCGAAGCCGCTTGAAGCCGTCGGGCTGGTCGAGCCCGGCCAGGTACTCAAGCCTCTTTTCAAAGCTGCGCCAGCATTCCTCGCGCACCTCGAGCCTTGAGAAAACGTTGACCGACTCGCGCGCCGAGTTGCGGAATTCCTCGGTCGTCATTCTGGTCCGCGCGAAACCGAGGACTACGGTTTCCGGCGCAAGCAGGGACTCTCCGCAGACCTCCAGGTTATACAATGCGGGAAGCAATTTGCGCCGGGCGAGATCGCCCGACGCGCCAAGAATGACGATGGAACAGGGCGGAGCGGGATTGGCCTCGGAAATCGTCAAAACGGCGCCCATCGCTAAGTGGATCTCCTGCGTGGATTTGGAACCGGAGGGACTCGATCGCGATTGTAGGAGTTAAGCGGCCCAATTGCGATTGGCGGCCGTCGGAGGTTGCGAAGATCGGCCAGGGACAAAGCTCGGGTGCTTCAAATCGAGCGTTTTGGCGAGCGAACCCGCGCTGGCGCCATCCTAGCGCTCTTGATACAAGTTTTCTTGCGTCCGAATCCAACGCGCCGTCTGTTCGGGCATTTCACGATGCAATTGCGCCTGGGCGAATGCGTTTTATGACTGACTCGACTGCTCAAGCCAAAGCCTCGGGCCTTTGGTTGTGGCTTCCGGTACTCATCTGGGGCGCGATGATGTTCACGTTTTCCTCTTCGCTCTTCACCGCCTCGAACACCTCGAAGATTCTCGAGCCGATTCTTCATTGGCTGCTTCCGGGCGCTGGCGCCGCCACTATCGGGGTGAGTGAGATGCTGGTGCGCAAGGCGGCCCATTTCACCGAATACTGCGTGCTCTTTTATTTGCTGATTCGAGGACCGATGGCGGGCCGTCCGTACGCCGCATTCATGATTTGCGTGGTGTGGGCGGCGCTCGATGAAACGCATCAGATGTTCGTGCCGGGGCGAAGCCCGTCGGCCTACGACGTGGCGCTGGATTCGACCGGCGCGCTGTTCGGCAGTTTCCTTAGCGTTGCAATAAGCGAACTTCTGGCGACGTCCTGAAGGGTGTTGAAATTGAAGTGGCGGCAATCCTCGCCCGATCGGAAGTGAAGTGGACCCGATCTTTGCGACAGCGATCGAGTGATCTTAAGGGTGGAAAATCCTGCCCGGTTTTTTGACGCCTCAGCTCTTTTCTTTCTTCGAGGGTTGAGCCCTTTCT
>JAKAVC010000151.1 GCA_021817345.1 Deltaproteobacteria bacterium
ATCACGGTTACCCGGATGCGCTGTCACGGCGACCTGCATCTCGGACAGATCCTCAGCACCGGCAAGGATTTCGTGATTATCGATTTCGAGGGCGAGCCGGCGCGCTCGCTAGCCGACCGAAGGCGCAAGCGCTCGGCTCTCCGCGACGTGGCCGGAATGCTCCGGTCGTTCCACTACGCCGCCCGCACGACGCTGCTTGAGCAACACGAGGCGGGAGTGTTCGCGGCGGTGGACTTTCAGAAGCTGTCGCGATGGGCCCGGCTCTGGCAAACCTGGTCGTCGTGGGCGTTCCTGAAAGAATACCTCGCAACCGCCGGGCAGGCGCCGTTCGTGCCCCGCGAACGCGACGAACTTCGCGTGCTGCTCAACGCCTTCCAGATGGAGAAGGCGATTTACGAGCTCGGTTACGAACTCAACAACCGCCCGAAATGGATCAGGATCCCACTAAGCGGGATCGAGCAGATTCTGGGCATGGAGGAAGCCGACAACGGCTGACCCGCGGCGATTTGAACGGTGGCGGACAAACGGACGGAACAAGGCGAACTTCGCCAGCCGAAGGAATCCGAAGCGCGGATCGACGGACAGCTCGCCGGAGTGCCGCCTGAGGATCTCAGGCGGCTGCTCGAACTGCGCCATCCCGACCCCCATTCCATCCTCGGCGCCCATCCGAACGAACATGGCGTGGCCGTGCGCGCATGGCATCCCGACGCCGAGAAGGTGCTCCTGCTCGTCGACGGCGAATCGCCGCGCCCAATGGCGCGCCATCGCGCTGGACTGTTCGACCTCCAGGTCGAGGACCGGCGCGAGGCGTTTCGTTTCCGCCTCGAGGTCCATTATCCGGGCGGCCGCGTTTTTACGATTCGACAGCCTTATTCGTTCCCGCCCACGCTCGGCGAACTCGACCTTCACCTGTGGGCCGAGGGCAGCCATGAGCGCGCGTGGGAGAAGCTCGGCGCCCATCCGCGCGAAATCGAAGGTGTTCGCGGAGTGGCGTTCGCGGTATGGGCGCCAAACGCGGCCGGCGTCAGCGTGGTCGGCGATTTCAACAGCTGGGATGGCAGGCTCGCGATGATGCGCCGGCTCGGAAGCTCCGGCGTCTGGGAACTTTTCATCCCCGATCTCGCCGCGGGAGCGCTCTACAAGTTCGAGATCAGAACCCGCGAGGGCCTGGTCGCGCTCAAGGCGGACCCGTTTGCAACCGCGACCGAGATTCCGCCCGCAACCGCCTCGGTCGTTTACCGATCGTCGTACGAGTTCGGCGATTGCGAGTGGAGCGCCGAGCGCGCGCGCCGCGATCCGCTTCGCACGCCGATCTCGATCTACGAAGTGCATCTCGGCTCATGGCGCCGCGTGCCCGAGGAGGGAAACCGCTCGCTCAGTTACCGCGAGCATGCCGAACAGCTTGCGGATTACGTGGCCGGGATGGGTTTCACGCACGTCGAATTGCTGCCCGTCATGGAACATCCGTTCAGTCCCTCGTGGGGCTATCAGGTGACGGGCTACTTCGCGCCGACCGCGCGTTTCGGCACTCCCGACGACTTTCGCCATCTCGTCGATTCGATGCATCGGCGCGGTATCGGGGTAATCCTGGACTGGGTGCCGGCGCATTTTCCAACCGACGCCTGGAGTCTCGGGCGGTTCGACGGCACCGCGCTATTCGAGCATCTCGACCCGCGCCTGGGCGCGCATCCCGAATGGGGCACCTACATCTTCAATTTCGGCCGCAATGAAGTGCGCGCGTTCCTGCTTTCCAGCGCGAACTTCTGGCTCGAGGAGATGCACGCGGACGGGCTTCGCGTCGACGCGGTTTCCTCGATGCTCTACCTGGATTACGGACGGCGCGAGGGCGAGTGGATACCCAACAGGTACGGCGGGCGCGAGAACCTGGAAGCGGTCTCGTTCCTCAAGGAACTGAACGAGCGAATCTACGCGCGCCATCCGGGCGTCTTGATGATCGCCGAGGAATCGACCGCGTGGCCCGCGGTGAGCCGGCCCGTCTATCTCGGCGGACTGGGCTTCGGCTTCAAATGGGACATGGGCTGGATGCACGACACGCTGGAGTACTTCAGCAAGGATCCCATCCATCGCCGCTATCATCATCACCACCTCACCTTCGGCCTGCTGTACGCATGGAACGAGAATTTCATCCTGCCGCTTTCGCACGACGAGGTGGTCTACGGAAAACGCTCGATGCTTTCGAAGATGCCGGGCGACAGATGGAAGCAGTTCGCGAACCTGCGCGCGCTATATGGTTACATGTGGGCGCGCTCGGGCAAAAAGATGCTTTTCATGGGCGGCGAGTTCGGGCAGTGGAACGAGTGGAATCATAACCAGGGGCTCGATTGGAACCTGCTCGATTACGACGAGCATCGCGGGCTTCAGCGCCTGGTTCGCGATCTCAACCGGCTCTACTGGTCGGAACCCGCGCTTCACGAGGCGGACTGCGATGCCGCGGGCTTTCACTGGATAGACGCGAACAACGCCGACGAAAACGTGATCGCGTTCTTGAGAACCGCGCCCTCGACCGGACGAAAAGCGGTTTGCGTGTGCAACTTCTCTCCGATACCGAGAACCGGCTATCGGCTGGGGGTGCCGGAACCGGGCCTCTATCGCGAGGTTCTCAATACCGACTCCGCCATCTACGGCGGAAGCAACGTGGGCAACGCGGGCGCGGTGACGGCCGAGCGGACGCCGTGGCACGGGCTTCCGTATTCGATGTCTCTCGTCCTTCCGCCGCTCGGCGTTCTCTGGTTCGTTCCCGAGCGAGCGTGACGCGCGACCGAACCCCGCGGCGACGCACGCGCTAGGCGAAATACAGCGCGAGGTTGAAACCGATCAGCAGGATCATGCCCACCAACCCAAAAAAAACGCCTATCACCGAACCCCGAACCGCCATCGCGCGCGCTTGTTCACGGGGCAGCGGTCCGGCCCACAGACTGCGCAGATGGAAGTATCCGAATGCCACCGCCGCTCCGAGCAAACCGCCAAGGACCGCCGAAAGCAGCAGGATCAGGAGGAACATCGGAAACATCATCGCGTACCCGAACATTCCCACCTCCGGAAGAGTATCGCGTCCGATTATCCCCCGGCGGGTACGCGCTCGACAACCGCCCAGCGCGGCGGTACCCGGCTCGATTCGGCGGAAACCGCGTGCGCGCGTCGGCCCGCATCCAGTCGCGATCCTCTCGCCAGGCCGCGCGCTTGCGGGACTGGCGCGATGAGCCGTTCAGTTACATCCGCCGTGTCGCAGCATCCGAAGCGCCGCGAGGAGATCCCGCTTGTCGGTGAATTTCCCGACCAGCACCATGCCGCGTAGCAACCCCATCTCCTCCTGGGTGATCCGATGCCTGGCAACCAATTCCGCATCGTTGCGGAATTCGTCCCAGATCCGCCTTCGCCCCGTTATCTCCGTGAATTGCTGAGCCCTCATAACCGACACCTCCTTAACCGCGCCATGGAGTTGCCGCGAAAGGAAATGGCCCCGGGAGCCCCTGCGCAGCGCCCCTTCAGATGACTCTACAATTTGTATATTTCTGCTACTAAGTCAAGGCCTCCTGCGGGCGGGCGGTACGGCCGACGCAGCCCGGCAGGCCGCGACGCCCGTCAAGACCCGGAAATCATTGCTTGACGCGCAACCCGCGAATTTCCGCCGATCAAAAGCCTCGGCTTCGCAGCCGTGTGTCGTTATGTTTCCGGATGAATCCGAGTGGGCCCGGGAGCGACATTGTCAGCTCCCGTGGCACGACCGGTTGGCGGCTCGGAGCAAGGCGTCAGAGGCTGCGCGGCCCTTTCGCGACTGGAAGCCATCTCCACGGCCATCCGGATCCCGTTCGGGCCGACCAGTTCCCGCGCGTCGGGCCCGCGCCAGAACGACGCCTGGAAAACCGGTATGCTTTCCAGCGCGTCGCGCACCGCATCGCGCGCGCGAAGCAGGCCGAGGTCCTCAGCCGCTTCGCGCAAACCGATCATGTAGCGCAGCGCGTACCACAGGAATCCCGCGTTCAGCATCATCAGGCCCCCGTGAACCCATCGCGAGTTCTCCAGGTCAAGCGCGCCGAAACATGCGCAGTACGCGAGGATACCGATCGTCGCGGCAACGTAAAGGCGCGGCGCCGCGGTGCGTCCGGTAATTTTCGGAGTGCGGCCGAACGGCGTGTTGCGTCCGGTCACGGCCTGATGCAGAGACTTTGCCACGCCGCCCAGGTTTATCGGGATCAGCAGCAGGTTGAGCGCATAGACTCGCGGCAGGTCGATCCATCTGTAGCCGTTCATCACCAGGTCGCGTCCGTTTATCCAGAAATACGGAATCGCAACGAGGGGCAGCCAGAGGCTCCGCATCGCACCCTCGAACGGAAACGCCAGCAGCACCAGCATCCCGAGGCTCACGACGGCAAGCGAGGTAAGATAATGGACGCGCAGCAGCCCCTCGGCCAGCCGGTTCGCCCGTTTCGGTCCCGTGACCATGTAGCGCAGAAGCTTGGGCAGAATCAGCAGCCCGCCATTCGCCCATCGCCGCCGCTGGATTATCAGCGAGCCGAAGTCCGGCGGGGTCGCGCTATAGGCGAGCCGGTCGGGATAGTTGTAGAGCGTCCAGCCTCTGGCAATCAGGTCGACCGTCGATTCGGTGTCCTCGATCACGGTGCGGTCCTGGATGTACCTCACGATCGGGAAACCGCGCTCTTCGGACACTTCGCGTATATCGTCGAGCGCGCGCTTGCGCAGTAGCGCGTTGGCGCCGACCCAGTAGGTGCCGTTAAAGCGCGTGGTACCCTGATGGACGATGTGCTGCAGGTCGGTCGTCGCGCCGGCCACCCGCTCGAGCAGAACCGGAGAACCGGGGACCGCGCTATAGGGCGTCTGCGCGACCGCAATCCGCTCGTTGCCCGGCCGCTCCATCACGTGCATCAGCTTGAGCGCGTAATCGGCGAGCAGCAGGCTGTCCGCATCGAGCGTGATGATGTAATCGCTGTTGGGAACGGTCAGGTCGGCGTGGGCGGGGTCGCAATCCTCGAGATGGATGCCGTCGGCGCGCGACACCTCGCGAAGACTCCGCCCCATCAGCCCCATGTAGCTGTTGAGGTTCATCGCCTTGTTCGGCGCGTGCGACAGATTGACGTAGCGCTTGCGCTCGAAGCTTGCGATCTCGACGTCGAACAGCGAGGCGAGGCGGCGGTACCCGCGACGAAGCGTGCGTTCGGAGGGCGGCTCGGCGTCCGAGCGCGCGGCGGCCTCGAACTCGGCTGCGCGCTTTCTGAGCGAGCGCGCGGACTCGAGCAGGATCTTCTCGACGAAGAGCGTGTCGGTGTGGTCGCCGCCGGCCCAGGACTCGGCGTTGGCTTCGAACCATTGTGCCGCACGCACGCAGAGAGCTGAAAGCCGCCGGCTTTCCGTGCGCGCCGCTATTTTCCCCCTCGCCCCGCGCGCCTCGAAATCGGCGAGCGCCGCCTGAAACGGCCGCGCCGCCTCATGCAGCATCCGGCCCATCTCGAGCGGGATTTTCCGGGTTTCCGCAAGCTGGCGCGCCGCGGCCGGGTTGTCCGGATGCGGCGGGTCGTCAATGAGCAGCACGATACGCCGGCGTGGATACTCCATCAGGGCAGCCGATAGCAGCGTCTGCGTCACGACGCGTTTCTCCTCGCGGTATGAGGGGACCAGAACCGTGAGAGATGGCGGCTCTTCGGAATCGAATGGCGCTTCGATCTCATCCCGCCCGGCCTCGCGATGAGTCAGACGCCGGCCGAGGTAGCCGAGTCGCGCCAGCAGATAAACGAAATTGCCGTAAATGAAGAAGTATACTATCGCGATGAACGCGACCTGCTCCAAAGCGCGCCAGCCGTGACCAGCATGGATTCGACGCATGAGCACCGGCCCGACGTCGAACCCAAGCATCACCGCCCCGATGACAGTGATAGCCAGGCCCGCGATTGTATAGATCCTTTCGCGCGCGAAATTCGCCGCGGGACGTCTGTGCGACGGCCCCTCGGCTACTGGCCCTTCGAAACTATCGTTTTCAGCGACCGAACTTGAGGAAGCAATTCCTCCGGTGGTGAACATGGGCTGCAGTACAAGGCTCCAGTGCGATAGGTGCAGTAGGTGCAAAAACTTCCCGCGATCGAACAAATTCCAAATCTTGTGCCATGCTTGGCGACCCCGATCCGGGGGGTATAGAGCGAAAAAAAGAGCCGATGGCTGGCGGAAAACTCGCGGCGGATTTATTTACCGGCCGCCTGGTGCAAAGTTGCCTGCGGAGAAGCGTTAACCCACTTGCGTGGGTGCTCATACCATTTGAGTAGGGAAGGACTTTGGCAAAGGCCAAATCAACTCAGCCGCGGGGGGCTTCCGCCAGCGCGCTTCAGGGGTGTCGAAGCACTGATTTCCCGAGCAGAGAGGACGGGCCCGCGCGTCGTGCTCTTCGGCCGATGTGGGGAATGAGGGGGAGCCGGACAGTTCTTTCGCGGCATGCGCTTAAGCAGTTCTTAAGGCCGTCAAAAGCCGCGCTTCTGATGCCGTCTCCAGCCGCGCTCGCGGCCGGGACGTAAGCGGTTGCCGCGAGCGTTCACTATCGATCCGGTCGCTCAGACGCGCTTCAAGTCCCGGACCTCGCTTGCAACGCCAATCTTTTCGAGCAACCGGATCATCAGATAGCCAACGTCGGGCTGCCGCCAGGTCCATCCGAGTCGTGCCAGACCGGGCCGCGAGTGATGGTTGCGATGCCAATTCTCGCCCTGGAAAAAGTGCATCACGGCAAGCCATCTCACGTTACGGCTGGAATCCTCGCCCGGAACGATCCCCGGTTCAGTGTGACAGATGCTGTTGACGAAGCATTGCGCGTGAAGCGCGAAAACCAGCCGGATAGCGCCAAGCCAGAAGAAGGCGCATGCGCCAAAATAAAGACCGAAGAAAAATGACAATGCGACGATGGGAGCTTCGAGAACGTCCCAAACTCGCAGCGTTGCCAGATCAAGATCCCGGCAGTAACGTTCGACTGGCGGAGCGTCGGTCTGCCAGAGCCATCTGAGATGCGCCCACCAGAAGCCGTGATAAACGGGACTGGAGATGTCTTCGACAGTGTCAGCTTTCGCGTGATGGAGACGGTGCCGAACGACCCAGCTAATCGGCACGCCGGAGCCGTTGAAGACTGCGAAAAAAGTCAGTATCGTCGACGCCCATCGATTAAGCTTGAGCGCGCGATGGGCCAGTGCGCGATGGTAGCAGATCGTGGTGCCAAGACCGCCGATCCACGCCAAGGCTATCGCGCACAGCAGGATTCGCCATCCGGGCAGCGGAAAAAGGATCAGCCCCACTGCCGCGGTCACATGAATCGCGACGATCCAGAAGAAGACCGGGGCATGCTTCCAGGTCGTACGCCACCAGGGCCATTCCCAGGAGGGGGTTGTGAAAAACTCGGGACACTCGGGAGACTCGGCCGCGAGGGCGGCGTTCGACGCTCGCTTTTGCTTCATACCAGGCTGACATCACACCTTGGACAACGGCTCTTGCGCGGTTGGTCCGGCAACAAACTCTAGCTGGACCTGGAGGATTCCCGAACCCCCTGGACGATTATTTTTTTTTCGTGCGAGAGTTGACTCCTCCTTGTCGGGATGCGCTATTTCCGGCGGCGTGCGGCATCCCGGCGCGCGTCAGGAAGGCTTGTTCGCCTCTCAAGTGCGGTCTTGACGCTCCCGGGTGCGGTTGTGTTGCCTTAGCGTCCCTCGAAGCGCGGTTTGCGCTTTTCGACCTTTGCCTTGAACGCCTCGCGGGTGTCGGCGGTGCTGAACATCCTTATATGGCGCTCGCTCTCGAGCGCGATGTAGTTCGCGAGGTCCATCCGCTCCGCCTCGACGAAATTCGATTTCATCGTCCTGAGCGCAATCGGAGCGGCCTCGGCAAGCCGCTCGACGATCGCGCGGACCTCGTCGCGAAAGGTGTCGTCGTCGAAAACGCGCGAAACAAGCCCGATCCTGAGCGCGTGCTCCGCGTCGAACTTGCCGGGCAGCATATAGAGTTCGCGGGCCTGTGCCGCGCCGACGATTCGCGGCAGGAACCATGGACCACCCATGTCGCCCGCCACCCCCACGTCGAGGAAAGCGCTGTTGAAGCGCGCCGAGCGCGCCGCGAAACGCAGGTCGCACGCGCACGCCCATCCAAGGCCGGCGCCGGCGCACGCGCCGTTGATAGCGGCTATCGTCACGGCGGGCATCTCATGCAGCAGCACCGGGACCCGGAAATCGCGCGCCTGCAGCCGCTCCTCGGGACCGCCCCCGCCTCCCGTCGCGGTGAGATGGAGATCCGCGCCCGGACAGAATCCGCGTCCCGCGCCGGTAAGCACCAGCACGCGCAGTTCCCGATCCTCGGCGGCGATAGCGAGCGCCTCGCCGGCCTCGCGCAGCATCCGGTTGGTCATGCCGTTGAGCCGCTCGGGCCGGTTCATGAGCAAGGTCGCGATCGGCCCGGACTTCTCGTAGCGAATCGTTTCATAGTTCGCGCTGCTCATATCTTGCCTCCCTTCAATCGCTGGAAGCGCGGCGGGCGGTGCTCGAGAAATGACGCGACGCCCTCGGTCGCATCCGGATGCGCAAGCGACTCGGCGATAAGGGCATCCGTCTCGTAGATCGCGGGTTCGAGCGCAGCCGAGAGATGGCGATAAACCTGAGACTTGATGACCGCGATTGAGCGCGGCGAGACCTGGGTGGCGAGAACCTGCAGATAGGCGCGGGCTTCGTCCAGCAGCTTGTCGGCGGGCACGAGCCGGTCCACCAGGCCGATTCGAAAGGCTTCGGCGGCGTCGATTCGGCGGGCGCTCCACAGCAGGTCGAGTGCGCGGCTCACGCCGACCATCCGGGGCAAAAGCCAACTGGTTCCGTGCTCCGCGATAAGCCCGCGGCGCGAAAAGGCCGTCGTGAAGCTCGCGGTTTCGGAGGCGAAGCGCAGATCGCTCATCATCGCGAGCACGAAACCGCCGCCCGCCGCGACGCCGTTGACGGCCGCGATGATCGGTTTCGGGATCCTTAGCAGGTAGCTGAACAGAGCGGGCAGGTCGTCCGACGACGCGCTGGAATTCTCCCGGGCGGGCACTCCCGCGGCGGCGGCCGTGCGCGCCAGGTCGCCGGTGTCGAGCCCGGCGCTGAACGCGCGCCCGGTTCCGGTCACGATAATGCCGATTACGCGATCGTCGGCCGCCGCGCGATCGAACGCGCGGCGGATTTCATCGACCATCGCGTAGGTGAAGGCGTTGAGCTTTTCCGGACGATTGAGCCGTATGAGCGCGACCGGCTCCTCGATTTCCAGGACCACGTGCGATTGGTCGTAGTTCATGCGCGCGATCCTGCCACGAGCGCGCCGCTCCGCTCAAACCGCGAAAAGTCTCCCTGCGCAAGTTTGAATCCTCTGCGCAGTGATTCAAAGCACGAACGACCAGACCTCCCTGCCCACCGGCTATCTCAGGATGCCGAACAGCGGCGAACTTCTGATGGAGTCGCCCTCGACGGGAGACTCCCAAGTCCCGCTGCTCGACGGGGCGGGCTCGACGATCGCGATGGCCGACGCGGTCACGGGCGCGATAAGCAGCCAGTACACGTACGACCCGCTCGGGGGCGTCGCGGCAAGCGGAACGGACTACCGACCGAATATCAGTATATCGGGATTGAAAACGACGGCTTCGCCTATCACGCCGGCGGGCGATATTATAATCCCGTCATGGGGCGGATGCTGTCGCTGCAGGGTCCGCTTTCGTCGGCGGGCGGTCGCGGCTCCGGAGTCGCGCCGGTGGCGGCGGCGATGGGCGCGGTGTCGGCTGACGCAGGGGGCGGCGTATGGGCCGGTCCGTTCTGGAGCGTTCCCGGCAGTGCCGCGCCGACTTACTGTGGCTCGGTTGGCGCGGGCACGGGATACTCCCTGGGTTCGCTTTTCGGCGGGATCGAAGGCGGCTTCAGCTTTGGACTGGCGGGGGCGCTAATCGGCGGCACCGCGGACGGCCTGGCGGGGCTTTTCGAAGACCTGTTCGGCGGGGGGAGCAGCGGGCCGCCGCCGTGCGACATGTATTGACACGCTGAATGCCGCTATGCGACGGTCGGC
>JAKAVC010000090.1 GCA_021817345.1 Deltaproteobacteria bacterium
CAGCCGGGCCGCCGCCGGCGGCGCCGCCGGCTCGGAAGGGCTCGCTCGCGCAATCGCGGCGGGCGCGAACTGGACTATCGGAATGCAGTCGCGCGACGGCGGGTTTGCCGCCTTCGATCCCGACACCGACCATCGCTGGCTCAACCATCTGCCGCTCGCCGACGTGGAAGCGGTAACCGATCCGTCGTGCCCCGATCTGACCGGGCGGGTGCTCGAGATGATGGGAACGCTCGACTATCGCCAGGACCATCCTGCCGCAAAGCGCGCGATCGAATGGCTTTCGCGCGAGCAGTCCGCGGAAGGCTCGTGGTGGGGGCGATGGGGCGTCAATCACATCTACGGCACGTTTTCCGCGTTAGTCGGACTGCGGGCGATCGGCTTCGATCTCGCGCGGCCGATGGTGCGGCGCGCGGTCGAATGGCTCAAGTCAAAGCAGAACCTTGACGGCGGATGGGGCGAAAGCTGTCTTAGCGACCGCGACCCTTCGTGGCGGGGCAGGGGAGCGAGCACCGCGTCGCAGACCGCGTGGGCGCTGCTGGGACTGCTCGCGGGCGAGGAAGCGCTCAGTGAGAACGTTCTGAGGGGCGTGCGATGGCTGGTCGAGCGTCAGAACGGCGCTGGTGCATGGGACGAGCGCGAATTTACCGGCAACGGTTTCCCGAATCATTTCTACATGCGCTATTACTTGTATCCGCATTATTTCCCGCTGATGGCATTGGGCGAGTTTCGCACCCGCGTCTCGAAGATAACCGCAAACTGAGCGCCGCCCGCTATTCCTCGTCAAAGGAATAGACCGCCCGCACCCATTACTGACGCGGCTTGCCCCGTCGTGTGCGGGAGACTCGGCCGCGCCGGGCGCGCGACAGTTGTTTTCGCGCCGTCGATGCGGGTTTCGCGGGGTTCTGCTTGACAGCCCGTGGATGCCTTCGACTAACATCGGGTTCCGGGGCGATGCGATTGTCGTTCTGAACGAAAGTTTCGCGGTGAAGGAGACCGTCATGAGCGAAGCCATCGAAGCGGTGAATCAGCCCAACCTTTGGCGTCTCGAGACGCCCGGCCATCTCGGCTGGAAGCGCACCGCGTGGCCGGATGATCCCAACAAGTACCTGATGATCTCGGCCGACTCGCATTGCAACGAGCCCTCGAATCTATGGTACGAGCGGATCGACCGCGAATTCCGCGACCGCCTGCCCCGCATCGAGATCGACGAGAACGGCGTGAAGTGGCAGGTCTCGGAAGGATGGCAGCGTTCGCGCCTGCTCGACTCGGCGCTTGAAGGCGAGGATCGCGTGCGCTCGAAAGCGGGCGCCGATCCGGAAGAACGCCTGAAGGACATGGCGCGCGACGGCGTGGACGCGGAGATAATTTTTCCGAACAAGGGCCTGATGATGTGGGCCACGCCGGATGCGCGTTTTGCCGCCGCGCAGTGCCGCGTTTACAACGATTGGGCGTGGGAGACGTTCGGGCCGTATAACGATCGGATGTCGCCGATGGCGGCGATTGCGACCGCGGATCTCGAAATCGCGATTGCCGAGATAAAGCGGGTGGCGAAGATGGGCTTTCGCGGCCTGACGCTGCCGTGCAAGCCGATCTTCGGCCCCCACGACGCCCGCCATCCCAATTACAACCTGCCGATGTTCGATCCGATGTGGGCGGCGATCCAGGACGCCGGCTTGCCGATCACGTTCCACGTGTCCACCGGGCGCGATCCTCGCGCGGCGCGCAAGGACGGCGGCGCGGTCATCAACTATGTTTCGCACTCCCTGGTGCCGACGATAGAGCCGGTCGCCCACATGTGCGCCTCGGGCGTTCTGGAGCGTTTTCCGGAGCTTCGCTTCGCCGCGATCGAATCCGGCATCGGATGGGTTCCGTGGGCGCTCGAAGCGATGGACGAGGCGTATCGCAAGCATCACATGTGGGCGTTCCCGAAGCTCAAGAAGCTGCCGAGCGAGTATTTTCACGAGCATGGCTTTGCTTCATTCCAGGAAGATCGCGTCGGGCTGGACCTCGCGGTCAAATACGGACTGGTCGACAACTTCCTGTGGGCCAACGACTATCCCCATCATGAGGGCTCCTGGCCGCATTCCGCCGAGGCGATCGAGCGCCAGATGGGCGGTATCGCTGACGAGCAGCGGGCAAAGATTCTCGGACTCAACGCGGCGCGGCTGTTCAAGTTCGACGTGGACGCGCTGCTCAGGCGGCGTGCCACGGTGAACTGAAACGGCATGTGGGCGCGCGCCGGCTTTCGGCGTCGCTGCGCCGCTTCCTTATCGGACGGAGGACGCGCGCAACTCTTCAGCGCGCGGGATTTTTCAGGCGATAGAACACGTGCGGCATCGCGGCCCACGTGATCTCGCGTTCGTAGGAGAGTCCCGCCTTTTCCATCACGCGCCTTGAAGCGAAGTTGGCGGGCAGAGTGAACGCGACGATGCTTTCGAGCCCGAGATGCTCGAAGCCTGCCTTCACGATTGCGCGCGCCATTTCGGTTGCGAGGCCCTTGCCCCAGAATTCAGCCATCACGGCGTAAAGCAATTCGACCTCGCAAGTGCCGGTGATCTCGACGTGGCGCAGTCGGGGAGGAGAGCGGGAGCGATTGACTATATGTGCAGGAGAGCGACGCTGGCCAGGCGTCGCCGATGCGGCGCGATGTCGCCGCCGGGAGGCCGACGGAATTCCGCGTTTATGGGTTGCTCGTGCCGTTGAGCGCCGGTGGTCCTTCGGCCGAGATGGTTTGCGCGCCGATGGCGTGATCCGCGCTCGCTTGCTCGGAAGATTCCGCCTTGGCCGCAGCCGGCTCTTCGACGGGGCTCTCATCGAAGGCGTGGGCCAGTTCGTTGAAGCGCTTCTGCAAATCGTTCGCGGGCGAGAAATCCGAAGCGAGATGCGCGAGGCGGCCCTGGAAATCCCTGACCGGTTCGAGCATCCGCGCGATTCGGACCAGGTTTTCGTGAAAGGCCTTGGAAAACGCCAGCGAGAATTCGGCTATCTGCTCCTCGGCGGGCTTCATCGGCTCGAACACGTTGGCGAGCGCGGCGAGCTGGCGCTTGACCGCCTTCATCGGTTCAAAGGCCTTGACCAGTGAGGGAAGATGGTCCGCGAGCTCGCCCAACTGCTCGACGGCTTCTATAGCTTCCTGCGCGAGACGGTCGGCCTGCTCAAAGGTGGACATCAGCTTTGCGAAGCGATCTTCGAACGCCTTGGTGCGCTCGAACGACTTCGCGATCGCGTTGGAAACCGAGGTCTGGTTCAAATCGAACATCAAATCCGCCGCGGGAGCCTCCGCCGAGCGTTCCGCGGGAGACGCCGCGGGTTCGCGGTTTTGGGCTTCGTCAACGAGGTGGGGACGCGGTTTCGGTTCCTCCGAATTGGCGCGCGGAGTGAGACTTCCGATTCGCGTCACATCGCCGGTGATTCTGGCCCGTTCTTCGAGAAGACGCTTTCTTAGTTCGTCGATACGCATAAGACGCCCCGGCTGGCCAGACCAGCAAGTGTTGTGCCTCTGGAGCGGAGCGGCAGGCGCTATGGTTTTGGCGGAAAATCTTGCCAGGCGCGGCCTGTGCGCGATTACTCGGGAGCCACATTGTTTCGCCGGTGCTACAGCGCAAGCGCGCGCGACCGGGCGCGCTCGCGTGCGTTTCCCCGCGTCGTCCCGTTTGCGGCAGGCAGAGCCGATATCGCGCGCTCTGGCAAAAGCTCGGCCTATCGGCCACAATTCGCGCGCGCTTCACGCTCGCGCCAACATTCTTACTAATGCGCATCGCCGAAAACGCGGCCTTGCGCATGGAGGACTAACCATGAGCTGGGACTTTGAAACGGATCCCGAATTCCAAAAGCAACTCGACTGGATCGAACAGTTCGTGCGCGAGGAAGTCGAACCGCTCGATTACGTGCTTGGCAATCCCTACGACGTGCGCGATCCCAAACGCAACGCGCTGGTCCGCCCGCTTCAGGCCGAGGTCAGGAAACACAAACTCTGGGCGTGCCATCTCGAACCCGAGCTCGGAGGGCAGGGCTACGGACAGTTGAAGCTGGCCCTGATGAACGAGATTCTCGGCCGCTCGCGCTTCGCGCCGATCGTCTTCGGATGCCAGGCGCCGGATTCGGGCAACGCGGAGATCCTGGCGAAGTACGGAACGCCCGAGCAGAAAAAGCGTTTCCTTCAGCCACTGCTCGACAACGAGATCGTTTCGGCCTTCTCGATGACCGAACCGCACGGCGGCGCCGATCCCAAGGTCTTCACCACCCACGCCGAGATGCACGGCGACAACTGGGTGATCAACGGCGAGAAGTGGTTTTCGTCCAACGCGAACTTCGCGTCCTTCCTGATTGTGATCGCAGTCACCGATCCCGACGCGCCGCCCTACAAGCGCCAGTCCGCGTTCCTGGTGCCGGTCGAAACCCCGGGCGTCAATATCGTCCGAAGCGTCAAGGTCGGAGTCGGCGAGGCCGTAGGCACCCACGGCTACGTCCGCTACCAGGATGCGCAGGTGCCGAAGGATCATCTGCTCGGTCCGCGCGGCGGGGGCTTCGAGGTGGCGCAGACGCGCCTTGGCGGCGGACGCATCCATCACGCGATGCGCACTATAGGGCAGGTGCGCCGCGCGTTCGACATGATGTGCGAGCGGGTGCTCTCGCGCACCACGCAGGGCTCGCTGCTGGCCGACAAGCAGATGGTGCAGGAAAAGATCGCCGACTCGTGGATCGAACTCGAATCGTTCCGCCTGCTGGTGCTGCGCACCGCGTGGAGAATCGACAAGTACAAGGACTATCGAAAAGTGCGCAAGGACATCTCGGCCGTCAAGGCGCTGATGCCGAAGGTGTTCCACGATGTCATCTCGCGCGCAATCCAGCTTCACGGCTCGCTCGGCGTTAGCGACGAGATGCCCTTCGTCGAGCAACTGCTCGAGAGCTTCGTGATGGGTATCGCGGACGGCCCGACCGAGGTCCACAAGGTGACGCTCGCGCGCCAGATTCTGCGCGACTACAAGGGCACGGACGATCTTTTCCCGACCATGCACGTCCCGAAGCTGCGCGCCGCGGCGGAGAAGAAATACGCGGGCCGTATCTGAGCGCGCGGCGAATCGGCGCAAATGCCGCCGGGGCGGCTCCCGGCGGCCGCCGCTCGCCGTCATGTACCAACCATCCGGCTGGCGAAGTCGTTTTCGATTTCCCTGAAGCCCGCTTTGTGATTCGATGGCAACTGCCGCGAAGCAGCCCTGGCGGTGCCTGGCGCGCGGATTGGTTCGACGATGACGGGGACATGAAACACGCAGGTCCGGCGTCGCCGGGCGATGCGTGCGGGCCGCGGGGCGTTGAGGAGATGAAGCTTTCGTGCGTTTGAGAAAATATCCCGACGGCTGGACCCGCAGACATTTCCTTGAGCAGACCGCCAAAGGCCTGATGGCCGCGGGCGTGATTGCTCCCTTGTGGGATGCGATCGCCAACACGGCGGACTGCCAGGCGGCTTACCCCCCGGAGTTGCTTTCGCTCGAGGCCTACACCAAGGGCAAGCTCAAGGCCGGACAGGTGCTCGACGCGAGCAACGTCGATATCGTCAAGGAACTGCTCGACCCGATCGCCTACTGGCAAATCAAGTTCGACGGCCGCCTGGTCGACCTGGTTCCCACCGAGACCGACTTGCGCAAGCTCACCTTCGTTCCATTCCTTGAAGCGACGATCCGCAACCGCGGCCTCCACCACATAGCGGCCGACGGGAACGTTTACACCAAGGCCGGCAAACCGTGGATCGGCGGCAATCCGTTTCCCGATCCGAAAACGCCCCTGGAATTGTTCTACAGCAACGCGCTTTCATGGGGCAGGCACGACGCCGAAGCCGACGCGATGCGCGAGTGGGACACCGACGCCGCGGGCGTTACCCGTTACAGCTACGAAAACTATTTCGTTCAGACGCAGACCGTGGGGCGGGTGGTGTTGAAACCCGAGCCGTATTTGACCGGTCACGAAAAACAGTTGCGCCTGATGACCATCCTGGTGGTTGCTCCGCAGGACGTGGCCGGAACTGGAACCTTCACGGTATGGCACTACGATCAGCGCCAGTTCCCGACCGGCTACGCCTATACGCCGACTACCAAAAGAATCCGGACCTTTCCGCCTTACGAGCGGTTCGACCCGATGCTGCCGGGCAGCACCATGTTCGTCAGCGACGCCTGGATGGTCGGCGATCCGCTGCTGACGTGGGGCGATTTCAAGCTGGTCGGCAAAGGCCCGGCGCTGGCCTGCGTCAGCCAGGGCGCGTTCACCTCCAACCCGGATTGGAAAATCCCGGTATGCGGCGGCAAGAGCGGCACCAAGTATTTCCGCACCCGGATGGAACTGGTGCCCGAGGCCTACGTCGCCGATCTCAAGCCCGTGCGCTTCAAACAGTGCCCCTATTCGAAAAAGCGGGTCTGGTACGACGCGCGCACGCTCAACCCGATGACGATGGTCGGCTATGACGCGTCCGGCAATCCGCTCCATCAGCACGAGACCGGCTACGGAACCTTCGCGCGCAAGCCGGGTGCGCCGTGGAAAGAGTCGACACCCGAGCGCTTCTGGGCGTGGACTAATCTGCACGCGATGGACATGAAGAGCGGCAAGATGTCGCGCATACAACTGATCCCGGCGACCACCGGCGGCTATGCGTGCATGTTCGATGACGCGCGGCTGTTCTCGAATTACGGCTCGCTCGACGACCTGGGCCGTCTCGGCGAATAGGCGGTTGCACGTGGCCGATTCCCGCGGTCGGCGCCGAAGGGCCGCGTGCCCCGCTAGCCTTTGGGCAGGTGGAGCACGCGCTCTCCGATAATGTTGTGCTGAATTTCGCTGGTGCCTCCAGCGATCGTGTACTCGCGCGCGTTGAGCAGGCGGCGCACCCACAGGTCGCGGTTCGCGCGGTTCGGCGTGTCGTTCTCGATTGCGGCGTACGCGCCCAGCATCTCGGCCGCGAACATCGTCATGCGCAGATTAAGTTCCGACGCGAACAGCTTCGCGAAGGAACTCTCGGGGCCGGGAGGCTTGCCCTTAAGGTGCGCCGTGAGCGCGCGATACCGCGCCAGCGAAACGCATCGCGTGTCGCTCGCGAACCTGATCAGGGTCTGGCGGACGTAGGGATGGCGATGCGCGGGCACGCCGCCAAATTCGACCGCTTTTGAAAGCTCGACGAGCTGGTTGAAGATCCGCTCGATGGGCTGGCGGGTGCCGGCCGACATCCGCTGGAACATCAGCATCGCGACCGAAACCTCCCATCCCTTGTTCAACTCGCCGACCAGGTTCTCCCGCGGCACCACGACGTTATCGTAAAAGACCTCGTTGAAGCCGGCGTGCCCCGTAATCTTCACCAGGGGCTTGACCGTGATGCCTGGCGTTTTCATGTCCACGAGCAGATAGGAGATTCCCTTGTGCTTCGGCGCGGAGGGATCGGTCCTGACCAGCAGGACCTGGAAGTGCGCGCGATGCGCCAGGCTGGTCCACACCTTCTGCCCGTTAATCACGAAATGGTCTCCGTCGAGAACCGCGCGCGTCTGAAGCCCCGCGAGGTCCGAGCCGGCGTTCGGCTCCGAGTAGCCCTGGCACCAGATCTCCTCGGCGGTCAGCATCTTGGGGATGAACCGCTTCTTCTGCCAGTCGGCCCCGTACAGCATCAGCGTGGGCCCGATGCGATCGATCGCGAGGTGATTCGCTCCGAAAGGCGGAAGCCCAAGGCGCATGACTTCGTCGCGGTAAATCGCCTGCTCGACCGGGCCTGCGCCCGCGCCGCCCCATTCCTTCGGCCAATGAAGAGCGAGATAACCGGCCTTGAGCAGGCGGCGATGATACTCGAGCATCATTTGCCAGTGATGCTCGTCGTCTCCGAAGATCAGGTTCTCGGAGCAGGTGGCGTGAGCCTCGATACTGGGGCCGAAAACCTCGAGCGAGGTTTTTTCGAGGAAACGGCGAACTTTGCCGCGAAACTTCTCCTGCTCGGGCGTGTAGCTGAAATCCATCGGTTGTCCTTCCGGTCGTGTCAGGTAGGGCGCATTATCCCGCCGCTTTAGAGCAATCGCCATGCCTTGACCGCCTTTCAACGTTTTCCGAGAGCAATGTGTGTCCTTCGGAAACACGTGCCTCTGACGGATTCCCTCGGAATTCGGCAAGTGATGTCAAACCTGACGCACCGATCCAACACGGATCGGCGCGTCGCGGATGGGTCGAAAGGGCTTACCAGATATAGGGCACGAGGCGGTATCTGACCTGCCCGCGATAGGCGTCATATCCGGCAAGATTGGCTGACAGGTACCGCTCTTCGTCGAGAAGACGCGCGACCAGGACGGCGCATAGCGGGAGCACCACGATGAGCCCCCAGAACGAGCCGAGCGCAAGCGGCGTAGCGACAAAGAGCAACACCGCGGCGGCGTACATCGGATGACGCACGATCCGATACACTCCGGTCGATATCACCCGTTGCCCGGCTTCGACCCTGATCGTCGCCGCGGCGTAACTGTTTTCTTTGAATACGAAGAAAATGATCGCGAACGACAGCACCAGCATCGCATCACCAGCTATCATCAGCGCCGTGGGCACGCACGACCATCCATAGCGATGGTCAAGAGCGGGAACGACCATCGCCGTTGCGAATAAGGGAGCCGCAAGCGCCTGAACGATCTTCTGTCTTGCCTGACGTTCCGCGCGCGGGCCGGCCGCAAGCCGCCCTTCGATGAGGTGTCGATCATGTTTCAGGAAGTAGAGCGTGATCGCGAGCACGCAGAGCGAGAAGAGAAGCCAGTAGACCCATCCCTGCCAGAATCGGAGCGACCATGCGGGCACGAACAGCGCCATCGCGAGCGCGACTTCGAGCTGAGCGAGGCCGCCGAGCGACTTGCGCGTCAGGGTGTCCATCGGGAGCGCTTTCGCAATCGTTACGCCGGCGAAGTTCGGAGGCAAACAGGACCCGCGCCCATTTCAATCGCTGCCGCGTCCAACGGACGTCCGCTCGAAGAGGAGCCGAATTTAATCCAGCACAAGCGAACGCCCGGCGCGAAAGCCGGTTTTCGCGCCTCGGTGGCGGAGCCTCTACGGTCCAACCGCAGTCTGGACGATTATTTTGCCGTTGCGATCAACATGCACGCAATTGACGGGATTGGTGGCCGGTGTGTAGTCGGGATCGCAGACTGGTTTGTCTGAACCGGGACATTGATATAGGCCGGGGTTGAGAGATTTACATGTCGAAAGCTGGAAGCCGCTTAAAACCTGCTCCTGCCGCGCAGTGGCCTGTTGCGCGGTTCCGCTGCACCCCCAAGCCAAGGCCGCGACAGCTATCGAGGCCGCCGCAAGCAACAAAGGCATTCGTCCGGAAACCGCGCCCTTCGGGTTTTTCATGGCCAACCCCTCCGCACTAGAAGCACGTAATGGGAACCAATTTTTGCGCGCGTATGCCTCGGCAGGACTTAAATCAATAACCGCCGCTTTGTCAAGTTTGAATTTCTTTCGCTGCCGGGCGGGCGGTAACCCACAACTCTAGGCTCGGGGCAACGGCGGGTTGAGCCCGGGACGCCCTCTGATTGAATAAATCGCGGCCCGATCGCGTCAAAACGAAACAGTTTCGTCCGGCGAACCGCGACTCCTCCGCATGATGGTTCTCCGTGCGGCCCCTCTCGACGCGGTTTCCGGGAAAACAATAGCCCTGTTCGCGGCTCTTGCGGGGCCGCGAAAGGAAGGAGGTTTGGCTATGCTAACAGCCACCTCGCGCAAGTCCGGATTCGGCTTGCCCACCATTATCGGCGTCGCGTTGGGGCTCGTGATGGCGGCGTCGGCGGTTCACGCCCAGGTACAACCCGGCGAGATGATCAGCGCGGCGAACGCTTACAAGGTGAAGAGCCTCGTTTCGCCGGGCGTTTATTACAAGGTACGCCAGGGCATGTCGATGCGTGTTGTGAAGAGTGGCCACGTCGACTGGCCGCCGCCGTATCGCAGATCGG
>JAKAVC010000081.1 GCA_021817345.1 Deltaproteobacteria bacterium
CGGTCACGATATCGACGCATCGCCCGTAATCCGGCTTCTCCTTGTATTCCATGATGCCCGGATGCTCGCGGAACTGGCGGCGAACCTCGAAGACGACCTGGTAGGCCGCGCGGCTGACAGCCTTGATCGCGAACGAACTGAACAGGAACGGCACCGCGCCGCCAATCATCAGGCCGACGAACACGGTCGGCATGTTGATCTGCACGCCGAGCATCCCGAGATGCGCTTCATCTATAAAGGACCGGAACAGCGAGACCGCCGCGATAACCGCGGTCGCAATCGCAAGCCCCTTGGTGAGAGCCTTGGTCGTGTTGCCGATCGCATCCATCCAGGACAGCGTGCGCGACGCCTCTTCCTGATGAATCCCGCCCATCTCGAAGATGCCGTGGGCGTTGTCGGTGATCGGCCCGTAGGTGTCCATCGCGAGGATGAAACCGGTGGTCGTCAAAAGGCCGAGGCCGGTCAGTGCGATGCCGTAGAACTGAAGAGCGAGCGAGCCGTGGAAGATGATCATCGCGCCGATGATGTTGAGCGCGATGACAACGAGCGCCCAGACCGACGACTCCAGCCCTTCACCCATGCCCGACAGGATAACGGTCGCCGGGCCGGTGCGCGCCGCGGTTGCGGTCTCGGTGACCGGTCCCTTTTCCGGATGGGTGAAGTAGTTTGTCAGCCACAGAGTAACGACCGCGAGAGCGATTCCAAGCGTCGCGCACCAGGCGAATCGCCAGTCCACCGCACCCGTGTGCGGATCCTTCAGATAGAGAGCGTTGACGATGAAGAACCCGACCACCGAGGCGATCGCCGAAGTCATGTAACCGATGTTTATCGGACGCATCGGGTCGCGCATCGCGCTGCCCGCCGGCACTCTGACCGCCATTATCCCGAGAATCGAGGAGAAGACGCCGACCGCGCGCAGGATGAGCGCGAAGATGATGAGCTTCATCGCGAAAGCGCCGGCGTAAGCGCCATAGAGGGCCCTAAAATCCTTTTCACCCACGGCGTAGGCGGCAAGGATGATCGCCGCGACAAGAGTGACCTCATAGGACTCGAAGATGTCCGCCGCCATCCCGGCGCAATCGCCGACGTTGTCGCCAACATTGTCGGCGATAGTCGCGGCGTTGCGCGGGTCGTCCTCGGGAATTCCGGCCTCGATTTTGCCGACCAGGTCCCCGCCGACGTCTGCCGCCTTGGTGTAGATGCCGCCGCCGACGCGCATGAAGAGGGCGGCCAGCGAGCCTCCGAATCCGAAGCCGATCAGGACCTTCATCGCGTTCTGGCCGTAAATCAGGAAGATGATCGTCGCGCCGAGAAGCCCAAGCCCGACCGTGAACATCCCGGAGACGCCGCCCGCCTTGAACGCGAGTTCCATCGCGTCCTTGAAGCTGGTGAGAGCGGCGTTGGCGCTGCGGACGTTGCCCCTGACCGCGAGCCACATCCCGACGTAGCCCGCCGTATACGAGGCGCTGACGCCCATCAGGAACGCGATCGCGATTCCCCCGGAAAGCCAGAAATCGTGATAGACGCTCCGGTACATCAAAAACAGCGCCACCATGATCGCAAGCACGAACCAGATCATGGTGCTCGCCTGCCGGTACAGATAGGCCATCGCGCCCTGCTCGACGGCGTCCGCCACGTCGGTCATCGACTTGGCTCCCGGGTCCGCATTCATGACGATGCGAACCAGGTACAGCCCGTAGCCCAGACCGATCACTGCCGAGACCAGTATGAGCCAGAGGATGAGTACCTGCCCGCTGGTTAAAGCTGGCAGAATGATATTGGCTTCACTCATTTAAGCTCGCTCTCCGAAACTCGGGATTTCGGGACCCGGAAAGGCCTGCTACGATATGTGTCAGGTCGGTCCAAGCCCCTGAGATTTAACTGGAGCAGTCTAAGTTTTCTCTCGGGCGAAGTCTAGCAATTGCGGCGGCGCTCAAGGAAGCCAGCGTCCGGCGTGTCGCCGATGATTCGCCCGGGACCGCACGCGCGCCGCCCACGGCGTTGATCCAACGAGCGCGCGTATGTTTATCTCTTAAGACTGGATTCCTATGAACGTAAACATAGAGAGCACTTCCTCACTCAGACGCAAAGTCACCATCGAGGTCGATCCGGACGAGATCAAGCGCGAACTCGACCGGACCTACAATGAGCTTCGCCGCGGCGTGGTTCTCAAGGGCTTTCGCCCCGGCCACGCTCCGCGAAACCTGCTTGAACGGTTCTTCGGCGACCAGGTCCGCGGCGACGTTATCCAGCGTCTGGTCAAGGAGTACACCGACAAGGCGCTCGATGAGAACAACCTCAAACCCGTCGTCGAACCCGAGATCGTAACCGAAGAAACCGACCTGCCCCGGGCACTCAAGTTCAGCGCCGTCTTCGACATCAGGCCCGAGCTGGTGGTCAAGGACTACGAAGGTCTCAAGGTGCCCGAGGAAACCGTCGAGGTTACCGACAAGAGCGTCGACGAAGTGATCGAGGCGCTTCGCGAACGGCAGGCCACGCTCAAGAAGGTCGAGGGCCGCAACGTCGTCCAGGAGGGCGACGTGGTGCTCGCGACAGTGGAGGCCTTCGAGGGCGAGAAATCCCTGATGGAGGGCAAGGCTGAAAGCCGCCTGTTGCAGGTCTCCAAGAGGGCTCTGGCTCACGGTGTCGACGAGGTGCTGATCGGCGCCGAGGCCGGCAAGGAAGCGCGCGCGACCCGCACTTATCCGGCGGAATACGACGACAAGGATCTTGCCGGCAAGACTGTCGAGTGGCGCGTTGCCGTGAAGGAAATCTACGAGCGCCAGCTTCCTCCGCTCGACGACGATTTCGCCAAGGATCAGGGCGACTGCCAGAACCTGGCCGAGCTGCGCGAGCGGGTGCGCGCCGACCTTGTCGAACGGGCGCGCGCCGAAGCCGACAGCCGGGCGCGCCAGGGCCTGCTCGAACTTATCGTCGAGCGCAACCCGGTCGAAGTTCCCGAATCGATGGTTTCGCGCGAGCAGCGCGCGATGGAGGCGGAACTGGCGGCGACGCTTCGCGCGGGCGGGCTTGGCGAGGAGCAGATAGCCGAGCAGGTGCGCGCCAGCGCCGAAGAGTTCCACAACCGCGCCTTAAAGCGCGCGCGCAACACGCTCATCCTCGACGCCCTGCGCGAGCAGGAGCACGTCGAGGTGGACGATGACCAGCTGGCCGAGCGGATCGGGCTGATTCTCAGGCAGAGCGGACGCGGGCGCGAGCGGCTGGCGGATTTTTATTCACATGAGGAAAACCGCGAGGCGCTCAGGCGCTCGATGAGGCGCGAGAAGGTCCTGGAAGCGCTGCTGCAACGGGCGAAGCAGGGCTCCAAGGAACAAGCCCAAGGTGCCGAAGGTGCGCCGGGATGACAATCAACGGGCGCCCGCAGGAGAGCTTCTGCGGGCGCTTTTATGTTGCCCGGTTTTTTCCAAACCGTTAAAATTTTAAACGGGTATAGAAGCCGCGCGCTGGGAGAGGCTGCACAGGCCGTGACCGGCTCGATCCTATGAGCAACCAAGTCCCGATTGTCGTCGAACAAACCGGCCGCGGCGAACGCGCCTACGACATATATTCCCGGCTTCTCAAGGACCGTATCGTCTTTCTCGGCACCGACGTCAACGACGACGTCGCCAATCTTATAATCGCGCAATTGCTGTTCCTGGAATCCGAGGATCCCGAGAAGGAGGTCAGCTTCTATCTGAACTCGCCGGGAGGGTCTCTGACGGCGTGCCTGGCGATCTACGACACGATGCAGTTCATCAAACCGGCGGTTTCAACTTTCTGCATGGGGCAGGCGGCAAGCGCGGCCGCAGTGCTGCTTGCCGCGGGGCAGAAAGGCCATCGTTACGCCCTGCCACATTCCCGAATCCTGATTCACCAGCCGCTCGGTGGGGCGGAAGGCCAGGCCACCGACCTCGACATTCAGGCACGCGAGATTTTGCGCCAGCGCGAGGTGGTCAATAACATCCTCGCGAAGCATACCGGGCAAAACCTCAAGCGAATAGAAAAAGACACTGACCGGGACTTCTTCATGGCGCCTGAACAGGCGGTTGAATACGGGCTGATTGATGAGGTAATCGTTAGCCGAAGGCCCTCGAAGTGAAGCGCGGGAGAGATTATGGCGAAGCATGAGGACCGTTCTGGCAACTTGGTTTGTTCCTTCTGCGGAAAGAGCCAGGACGAGGTACGCAAGCTGATCGCGGGGCCCACGGTTTACATCTGCGACGAGTGCATCGATTTGTGCAACGACATTATCGCGGAGGAAACCGACAGCGAGGAGGCGTTCAGCCAGACCTCCGCGGTACCCAAGCCGGCTGAGATAAAAAGGGTCCTTGACCAGTACGTCATAGGACAGGAACGGGCGAAGAAGATCCTCTCGGTCGCCGTCCACAACCATTACAAGCGTATCGACTCGCAGATGGTGACCGGCGACGTCGAGCTTCAGAAGTCCAACATCCTGCTGATCGGGCCGACCGGGGTCGGCAAGACGCTTCTTGCCCAGACCCTTGCCCGCTTTCTGCAGGTCCCGTTCACGATCGCCGACGCGACCTCGCTGACCGAGGCGGGCTACGTGGGCGAGGACGTCGAGAACATCATCCTGTCGCTCCTCCAGAACGCCGACTACGACATCGAGCGATGCCAGCGGGGCATCGTATATATCGACGAAATCGACAAGATCGCGCGCAAGGGCGACAACCCCTCCATCACCCGCGACGTTTCGGGCGAGGGCGTGCAGCAAGCCCTGCTGAAGATCATCGAGGGCACGATGGCGAGCGTGCCGCCCAAGGGCGGCCGAAAGCATCCGCAGCAGGAGTTCCTCCAGGTCGATACGACCAATATCCTGTTCATCTGCGGCGGCGCCTTCGTGGGGCTGGACGACATAATCCGGCGGCGGATCGCGGGCAAAACGATGGGCTTTCGGGCCGATCTGAGCCATCGCGACCCAAGGACCATCTCC
The DNA here is from genome assembly GCA_021817345.1 of Deltaproteobacteria bacterium. GTDB lineage: Bacteria > Desulfobacterota > Binatia > Binatales > Binataceae > DTIX01. Next base: position 4,955 of record JAKAVC010000081.1, read on the forward strand.
GAGCTGCTCAACGAGGTGCAGCCCGAGGATCTGCTCAAGTTCGGGCTCATCCCCGAATTCGTGGGCCGGCTCCCGGTGCTCGCGACGCTCGGCGAGCTGGACGAGGAGGCGCTGGTGCGCATCCTGACCGAGCCGAAGAACGCGCTCGTCAAGCAGTACCAGAAGCTCTTCGACATGGAGAACGTGCATCTGAAGTTCACGCAGGGAGCGTTGCGCGCTATCGCTCGCGAGGCGCTTAAACGCAAGTCGGGTGCGCGGGGGCTCAGGGCCATCATGGAGAGCATCATGGTGGATTTGATGTACGAAATCCCGTCGCAGCCCAATATCAAGGAGGTATTGATCTCGGAAGAAGTGGTAACCCAGAAGGAGCAGCCGCTCTTGGTTTTCCAAAAGACCGCCGAAACGGCTTGAACCGGGATCTTAAGATGCTTTTTCGAAACGACAAGAAAGACAATCCGAATCAGACCGCCGCGGTGCCTCTTCTGCCGTTGCGCGAGCTGATCGTTTTTCCTCACGAGGTCTATCCGATTTTCGTCGGACGCCAGAAGTCGATAAAGGCGCTCGAGGTTTCGGAGGCCCAGAAGCGCCCTATCCTGCTCGTCGCACAGAAGGACGCCAAGGTTGCCGAGCCGAGCCCGCAGGACCTGTACACGATCGGCACGCTCGGCGTCGTGGTCCAGCTGCTCCGATTGCCCGACGGCACCGTAAAGGCGCTGCTGGAGGGCAAAAAGCGCGCGCGTATCGTGCGCTACCTGCAGCAGGACGACTATTTCCAGGTCGAAGCCGAGGAAATCGACGAAGTTTGCGATCGTACCACCGAGGTTGAGGCGCTGATCCGCTCAGTTACCTCGACCTTCGACAATTACGTTCGCCTGAACAAGAAGATTCCGCCCGAGATGGTCACCTCGATCGCGTCGGTTGACGATCCGGGCTTCCTCGCCGACAAGCTGGTCGGCCATCTCTCGATCAAGCTTGAGGACAAGCAGGCGCTGCTGGAGACCACCAATCCGGCCGAGCGACTCGAGAAGATCCTCGGCTACATGAAGTCCGAGCTGGAAATCCTCGAAGTCGAAAAGCGCATCCGCTCCCGGGTCAAGAAGCAGATGGAGAAGACCCAGAAGGAGTACTACCTGAACGAGCAGATGCGCGCGATTCAGAAGGAGCTCGGCGAGAAGGACGAATTCAAGAACGAGATCCAGGAACTCGAGGAAAAGCTGCGCCGCAAAAAGATGCCGGCCGAGGCTCGCGAGAAATGCGAGCGCGAAATCAAGAAGCTCAAGATGATGTCGCCGATGTCGGCCGAGGCGACCGTCGTGCGCAACTACCTCGACTGGTTCCTCGCCCTTCCCTGGTTCGAGTACACCGAGGACAAGCTCGACATAAAGGAAGCCGAGCGCATCCTCGAAGAAGACCATTATGGCCTCGACAAGGTCAAACAGCGCATCCTTGAGTACCTCGCGGTCGAAACCCTGGTCGGCCAGATGAAGGGACCCATCCTGTGCCTGGTCGGACCTCCGGGCGTCGGCAAGACCTCGCTCGGCAAGTCGATCGCGCGGGCGACGGGACGCAAATTCGTGCGCGTGTCGCTCGGCGGCGTGCGCGACGAAGCGGAAATCCGCGGCCATCGCCGCACCTATATCGGAGCCCTGCCGGGCAAGGTCATCCAGTCGCTGCGCAAGGCGGGCTCGTCGAACCCGGTGATGCTGCTTGACGAGGTCGACAAGATGTCGACCGACTTCCGTGGCGATCCGTCGGCGGCGCTGCTCGAAGTGCTCGACCCCGAGCAGAACTGCACCTTCAACGATCACTATCTGGATTGCGATTACGACCTGTCGAAGGTGATGTTCATCACGACGGCCAACACGCTCGATCGTATCCCGCGGCCGCTGCAGGACAGGATGGAAGTAATCCGGATTCCGGGTTACACCGAAGCCGAAAAGCTCAATATCGCCAAGCGCTACCTGATTAAGAAGCAGCGCGAGGCCAACGGCCTTCACGACGAGAACATCGACTTCTCCGACGGCGCGATCCTCGGCATCATCCGCCGCTATACGCGCGAGGCCGGCGTCCGCAACCTGGAGCGCGAAATCGCCTCGACCTGCCGCAAGGCGGCGGTCGAAGTCGTCAAGACCGACCGCAACGCCCACGTCAAAGTCACGGGCGGAAGCCTGTCCAAGTACCTCGGTCCTCCGCGCTTCCGTTACGGAATAGCGGAGAACGAGCCGCAGGTCGGCGTCGCAACCGGGCTTGCCTGGACGGAACTAGGTGGCGAACTGCTCAACGTGGAAGTCACGATCGTTCCCGGACGCGGCAAGCTGACGGTCACTGGGCAGCTCGGTGAAGTGATGCAGGAAAGCGCGCAGGCGGCACTCAGCTATGTGCGCTCGCGCGCCGAACTTCTCGGCCTGGACAGGAACTTCTATCAGAAGATCGACATCCATATTCATATCCCCGAGGGTGCGATTCCGAAGGACGGCCCTTCGGCGGGAATCACGCTGGCGACGGCGCTGGTCTCGGCGCTGTGCCGCGTGCCGGTGCGCAACGATCTCGCGATGACGGGCGAGATCACGCTGCGCGGGCGGGTGCTTCCTATCGGCGGACTGAAGGAAAAGGTTCTCGCCGCGCATCGGGGCGGTATCAAGACGGTCCTGATGCCGAAGGAAAATGAGAAGGATATCGAGGAGATACCCGCGCCGATCCTGAAAGGCGTGCAACTCGTTCCGGTCGAGCACATGGACGACGTGCTGCGCCGCGCATTGGTGCTGGCCGATCCGGAGGCATTCTTCGCTCCGAAGCCGGCGCCGGCGCCCGTACAGTTCGAAGAGAAAAGCGCACTCGATGGAGAAGAGCAGGACGACTCGAGGGTTTCGCCCAACCTTTCCTGAAAACCCGCATCCACGCGGAGTGCACCAGAGCCATGGATGTCCGGCGAAGTGTGCGCTCCTCACCGTAAGCGGAGGAGCAACCTGACCCGCTATGACTAAGGCCGAACTTATCGAGGCTCTCGCCAACAAGCTTCCGCTCAACAAGGCCGAAGCCGAGCGAGCAGTCAACATCGTTCTCGACGACATCATCGCCGCCCTCAAACAGGGTCAGCGCGTCAACATCTCCGGCTTCGGCACTTTTTCCGTGTCGACCCGCCAGGCGCGTACCGGGCGCAATCCCAAGACCGGCGAGACGATTGAGATCTCCGCGAGCCGCTCTGCGAAGTTCAAGCCCGGCAAGCAGCTCAAGGATTCCCTCAACGAGGGACTGACCCCGCCGCCTCAGCCCGGCACTTCAGCGGCCGGCAACTGACAGCACGTCGTGCCCGCGTCGCGAGTGTCCCAAGTACCGGTTCGTGCCTTGCGCTGAACCGGTACTTTTCGTTCCTGCACGGACTTTTGCGCCCCGCCCCGCGCTTTCGCGATAGCGAGAACGCGCGGAAGTTTTCCGCCCTGACCCGCCGTTCGGCTGCGGCGCGGTTGGTGCGCCCGCCTTGATACGCCAAACTCTTCGCAGCCGAGTCTTAGGCGTGTAGTTTAGAGAATCCCGGGGCGGTTAGCTCAGCGGTAGAGCATCGGCCTTACAAGCCGGGGGTCGCAGGTTCGAAACCTGCACCGCCCACCAATAAAAATCCCGCAAACAAGGATTCTCCGTGAAGGGCTGCGGGGGTGGAACCCACTTACAGGGTTTGGCGACCAATCTGACGGCCAATGGCTTCGAAAACGCCCCATGTCTCGGCATTCGCGCGCCTGGAGGGGCTATGCGGAAGAGGCCATCTCGGCATAGAGCGGAACGAGTCTTTGACAATTTGAACAAATCGCCCGATTCTCCGGCAGACTGCCAAACTCCAACTCGCGATCCGGTTTGAGGAGCGCCGAAAACACAATGTCCGGAAAGCCCTGGCGCGCGGAAAGCCCGCGCCGACATCGCCGAACTGCGCGCGATCGTAATCCTGTCCCGGTCCCTTGCGCCAAGGCCGCATCCTCCCCGAACCTGACGCGCTCGACGCCAGTTGGTGCGTGCGACGGCTGAGCGCTTCTGATTGTTTGCCATGAGTCGTCGCGTTGTGATGTGGCGGAGTGGTGCCGCTTGCGCGTCGCACGCTGCGCGGTTGTGTGCCAGACTTTCCGCACAGGAGGACGATTGATTTGACATGGCCGCCGGACGGCGTCGCGACGTTGCCACCGATCCCGGTATGAGCGCGGGACGCTGGCTCGAACTCAAGTGCCATCCCGCGAGCCGCGCGGACGCGGTGCGCGCCATCCAGGTGCTCGTACACCGTTCGGCAAGTGGGAACCTGCAGATGACGTACCGCCTGAGCGGCGATTTATCTCGAATCCGCCTGCCGCTCCCGGGCGCTCCGCGTTCCGCAATGGAAGTCTGGAGGCACACGTGTTTCGAGGCGTTCATCGCGGTGGAAGGCAAGCCGGCGTACCATGAGTTCAACTTCGCTCCGTCGGGCGAGTGGGCGTCGTATGCATTCAGCGGCTACCGCAACGGCGGCCCGCTTTCGAACGAAGCGATGTGCCGTGACATTGCAGTGCGCGCGATTGACGACGGACTCGAGATCGACGTCGTTGTACGGCTCGCTCTCCTGTCCATAATTCACGTCCGCGCTCGGCTCCGCGTCGGACTCTCGGCGGTCATCGAGACCGGCGACGGGCTCTCGTATTGGGCGCTTCGTCATCCTGGCGACCGGCCGGACTTTCACGACGCCGGCGGATTCGCCCTGACGCTCGAGCCACCGGAGCGCAATTAGTACGTCCCTGAGCCTCAGATGAAGCACGCGCAACCACGAGGCCTCAGCCGGTCACGCGTAAGGCGGCTTCTCTTGAGGGGAAGAAATGGCCGTTGCGTCGGCGATAGAGTCGAAATCATCTCCCGCGAATTTCTCGGAAAGCCATATAAATCGAATCCGTTGATCGGCTCGGCTGACACACCCGAGGTATTCACGGCTTCCCTCGACGGATTGGATTGCGTCACTTATATC
>JAKAVC010000102.1 GCA_021817345.1 Deltaproteobacteria bacterium
CCGATCTCGAAAAGGACCTGGCATTTCTTGTGCCTTATGATGAAAAGCCCCCAGTGTGGGCGGCCGCTGCCACTCAAAGGAACAGCAACGCTGACCGATTCCTGACAGCGTTGGAGATCAGAGAGTGGGACGTCGAAGCCTTTGTTAAGGTTCTCTCGCAAAAGGCAGCCAACGATTCGCTCCTTTTCCTTGGATCCCCGCCTAAGTGGACCAGCGGTCCGGATTTACAGTTCATGCAATGGTTGGCTAGCAAAGATGCTGAGTGGCACCAAAAGCTATACGCGCTGCTTTACTCCGAACTGAGCGGCGGAACCGGACGCAGCCGTCTTCGGAGCCTCAACATTGTTAGGCTCAAAGATCACTCTCACGCTGTCGGCAACAAGTGCTTTTTTCCCGGCAGCGGTGTGGACGACGATGCTCTGCCGCGCGTCGATAAGGATGTGTATTCATCCGGCCGGAACAAAACGCAGCAGGAGAATGCGCGAAAGTTGCTGGAGGAACTGGGTGTTCGAGAAGTGGGGGAAGCCGAGGAGATCGAGGCGATCCTGAAGCGTCAATATTCGAGCCCCACGACTAAGCCGAAAAGCGGCGATTTAGATCGGTTCGTTGCTTTGGTGGAGAAAGATCCGGCTCAGGCGAGTCTCTTCGCAAGATATTTCATCTTCGAAGGCGCTGACGGACAATGGCATACGCCGGATCAGATATTCCTCGACGCTCCCTTTCAGGAAACGGGGCTAACTGCCTACTACACTGCCGTTCCGGACAAGATGAGATGCTTTGCGTTGGCGGATAGGTACGGGCGGGAGCGCGTGAGTACTAAGCGCTTAGCAGGGTTCGCCTCCGCCGTAGGCGTGAAGACGCAGCTGGAGATAAAGGAGACCACTTGTCATTCGAATCCGGAGTGGACGAAGCTGAGTTCAGTGGGTGGTAGCCGCACGTATACCGCGATCGATCGGGACTACACGATCGAGTATCTGTCGCGCATCCTAGAGAGACCGACCATCGCCGTTTCCAAGCTAATCTGGAAGACAATGGCAGCACTGCCGTCCCAGCCAGACATTCTACAGGCAACATATCAAAATAATCGAACCTGGGGAGCTTGTTATGCCGACTCACAACTAGTGCACACACTACGAGCAGCAACGTGGATTCCTCAGGCCGACGGTTTTTTCGTGTGCCCTGCGGATGCGTCGCGCGATCTGCTCCCCGAGGGATTCCCGTTCGATCAGGGCTGGAATTGGCTGAGGGCTATACGGTTTGGCGAGCACGTCATCCGGAAGTCCCAAGAGGAACAGGCTAAACAGCAAGCAGCGAAAGACTTGGGATTCGGTGACCCACAGACGCTAGAGCGCGCCCGACGGTTTGCTAGCTTGCCTCGGGAAGAGCAGGAGCGAATCCTCGCCGCTCACTCGGGCCAGGAGACCATCCAACTGCCTGACAAGGAACCTGGGAATCCACAACGGCGAGCAACCCAAGTTGCTGAAGAAGCCCGAAAGGCTCCCGCACGGGAGACCGATCAGCGGACGCGATCGGTGTCAGATGAGCGCGAAGTGGTGAAGCAAGAGACGGAAGAGTATCTTCGCGAGCAGTATACAAACGCCGATGGCGAGTTGATCTGCCAGATTTGCAAGACACGCATGCCTTTTCGACTCGACAACGGGATGGACTATTTCGAAAAGGTCGAATTCTTGGTCGAACTAAAAAGGCGCCACTATCAGAACTATCTTGCTCTTTGCCCGAATCACGCGGCCATGTTTCAGCATGCAAATGGGTCCAGAGACTCGATGCGTGAAGGTCTTTTAACGATGGCTGGAAACGAGCTTGCTGTTCTCCTGGCCCAAACAGATACCAGTGTCTACTTCACAAAGACGCATCTCTTCGACCTGAGGACCATCATAAGCGCCGAATCAACCGCTGAGTGTGACGATGGGTCGCACACAAACAGCGCACAAGCGACGCGAACGCCTGTGCGTTGACCAGCGTTTTCAGAGCTTAGAAGCAGTCTCATAAATGGATTTGGGCCGGATAGTCGGGTATTTTGAGGGCGGATGAGGAAGGGGTGGTGGAGGTGGCGATGCGGTGGAACTCACGCAGGAGCAATGGGCGGCGGTACGGGAGTTGATTCCCGAGCCGCCGCGGCGCGCCGACGGGCGCGGCCGGCCGTGGCGCGATACGCGCGCGGTGTTGGAGGGAATCGTGTGGGTGCTGCGCAGCGGAGCGCGCTGGAAGGACCTGCCGGAGCGTTTCCCGCCCTATCAGACTTGTCATCGGCGCTTCCAGCAATGGGTGCGGTCAGGAGTAATGCGGCAGGTGTTGTGGACGCTCGCCCAGGATCTGCATGAGCGGGGCGGGATCGATCTGCACGAGTGCTTCATCGACGGGACCTTCGCTCCCGCAAAAAGGGGGGCGCGGGAATCGGCAAAACCAAGCGGGGCAAGGGGACCAAGCTTATGGCCGTGGCGGACCGCAATGGTCTTCCGGTCGCCGCGCACACAGGCAGTGCTGCGCCCGCCGAGGTGAGGCTGGTGGCGGCGACGCTGGAAGAGCGGTTCGTAGTCGAGCCGCCGCAACGGCTGATCGGCGACAAGTGGCCTGCCCCCCAATTTACCCGCATTCATAAGTAGAGTCGGTTGATGTTTGATCCGCCCTGATCCGCCCCGCGAAACTAGGACGACTGGCAGTTGAGAAAACGGCCTGGCGTGGTCGGTTAGTGCCGGTTATTCCGGCGGTTTGAGACCGCAAGGAGTTCATTGCGCAGCTGCGCGACCATCAGGTCACCTCGCACATCGCGCGCAAGACCAACAGCACGATCGATGCCCGCACCACCCGCCATCCGGGCTACGCGATAAGTCAACGCAAGCGCAAATGGATCGAAGAGATCTTCGGCTGGCTCAAAACTGTCGCCGGACTGCGCAAGACTCGTCATCGTGGAGTCGCACGGGTGGGCTGGATGTTCACCTTTGCTCTGGCGGTCTACAACCTGATGCGAATGCGCAATCTGCTGCCTGCACCCGCATAAAACCATAGCAGCAGCGTGATGGGCGCGATGGACCTCGGAACAAAAGCGCACGGCGGGCGCCCCCAGCCCACACAGTTCGCTTCCACTATCAGTGGACGATACGATCCTCGGAAACAACTTCATTCACAACCGAGCTTTTTCCGCGGCCTGTTAGGATCTACCCGGCTTCTGCGCGTCTTCCATTCCGGCTCTTCACCCCCGACTGCACTCGGACGTCCCTCCGCCTATCGGCTACGCCAACGCCTGCGCCGATGAAGCGCTTCCGCAACCCTTCGATGCGCCACGGCCTCTTCTGCGCGATGTTGAGCGCGGGACGAGATCGATCTTGAGGCTGGCCCCGAGCGCTCGCGCCGTCCTTGCCAGCGTCTTTAGGGTCAGATTATTCAGTTTGCCGGACTCAATCTGCGCGATCATCGGCTGACTCACCCCCGAGCGCTGGGCGAGCGCCGCCTGAGTAAGACCGCGACGCTTCCGTAAGGCGGCGATCTTGTGTTCAATCAGGATCTGGGCCAACTCATCTTCGACTTCGCGCCGAAGGCCAAGCCCATCGACCTTTCTTTCGAGCAGTTCCAGCCCTGGATTTTTGGTACTCACTTTGGGCCTCCTTCAATCTCGTACGCATCAGCCCGAGCACGTTGGTAGGAGTGTCGGTCCGTTTCTTAACATATCCGCCAACTAACACTGCGCGCCGTCCAGGCAGGAACCCGTAATAGATTCGGACCCTGGTTCCCCGCAGTTCGAACAAGCCCTCGCCCAAAGATTTCGACCGCGGCTCTCTCAGCTCGTTGCCTAACGCGCGCAGGGCGCCGACTAACACGGCGGCGTCTTTGATGTCCTTCGTATCAACCAGGCCCGCGACGAACTCGGCGAAATAAGAATGATCTCCGGCTCCCTTATGTTCGTCGAGAGTCCAATCCGCCACTCGAATACAATAAGCTGTAACTTATCACGTTGCAAATGTCCGGCGGCGTTCCGCTGGACGCATAAAAGCAGCAGCCCCGCGATCCTCACCGCGGGGCCGCCCACTTCGCAGATGAGTGGCAACGTTCAGAACGGGACCTCGTCCGCGGACGGAATTGGCGGCTCTTCAATCGCGGCTGCGTCGGCCCGTTCCGCCGGTGGGGCGCCGAGAAACTGCACGCGGCTGGCGACGATCTCGGTCCGCCGGCGCTTGCCGCCGTTGTTCTTCGCCTCGTACTCGCGCGTGTGCAAGCGGCCTTCAACGTAAACCTGGCGTCCCTTCTTCAGGTATTCCTTGCAGGTCTCGCCAAGCTTCGCGAAGGCGACCACATGATGCCATTCGACTCGCTCCTGCTTCTGCCCCTGCTTGTCGAGGAACGTTTCATCCGTCGCCACCGTGAAATTCACGACCGGCTGCCCGGTCGGCAGGTTCCGCAGTTCGGGGTCCGCGCCGAGATATCCAATGATTGTCGCTCGATTCAAAGACATCGCATTTTCTCCTTTCCGCCCGCTCGCATCGCGGACGGTTGATGACCTGTGTTCATTCAGCCGTTGCGGCTTGCCTGCCACACGGCATTTTCGACCTGCTGTTCGCTCTCGCTGCGGAGGTACTCTCCGAAGCAGCGCCAATGAAAGATCGCGAATCCGCCCCAGAGATGGCACTTGATCCAGTTCTCGGCCCGTTCGACCTTGCGTCGGCACATCACGCACGTATCCATCGTTGAAACTCCTTTCGGCCCGCTTCCCGAAGGGCAGGGCCATGCTGGTTGCTATCTGCCTTCCACCCCGCGCCATTTTTTCCGGCGCAACCCTCTCACCCGAATCATGGAGGGTTGCGCGAGATTTCGATCCGCCGGGCGTGGAGCCTGCGAGCGTGACAGAGCGCAGCGTCCCGTTAAGGGCTGGCGCGCTTGCAGTGGAGCGCCGGCGCACCGCATCGAGCGCGGCGCAGCGGGAACGGCAGGCGCTTTCGCGCCGGGCGGCATCTGTCGGCCGCGCCGTCCATAGCGGAGCCGCGCTACGGATGGAGCGGCTGGCTTCTCGTGAGCGCCTTTGCGGCGGTCCGCCGGGCGTATTCCATCTGCCGGCTGAGGCCGCCTTTCTTCGAGAGGTCTCTCGCATGCAGAATCTCCGCTTCGATTTCTTCTTCTGAAAGCCCGCGGCTGGCCGCGTGGAGTGCCCACGCCATGTCGGCGCGGTGGAGGTCGCCGCCGTATCGCGGGTCCGCATGAAAGTCCGCCAGCGGGAGAAGGTCGGTTCTGGGAGATATTGGGCGTTGGGGGCGATGCTGAGTCTTTTCGGAGCTTCTGGGGGCCGATTCGGCGACCATCTTCACGAATTCACCGGCAGATCTGTAGATTCGGCCAGCGCTGCTCTTCAGGCGCACGAACGGCGAGAAGCCGTTGTCGAGCCGCCGGTGTGGCTTCTGGTTGGTGAATCCCGCCAGGCGGCCGAAGTGGCGCCAGTCGGCGCTCGAAGGGTCGCCGCCGAATCGGGCCGCGAGCTCTTTCGCAACGCGCGTGCTCAGCTCGCGCTTGAGAATGCGGCCGTGGTTCAGCCACGCCTGGAAGTTCTTCGGCGAGGTTTCGACAAGGACTGCCGGCTCGAAGCCCGAGGCCTCCATGCTCATGACGGCATCGGTGCTGAGGTCGTCGAGAAGGCTCAGAGCGTGTTCGCCGTGCGGCCGCACGAAGATGTGCGCGCCGCGGGCGTTTTCGTGTTTGAGCCAGGGGACAGCCGCGACAATCTGTTGCTGGGCCCACTGCTCCCGGAGCAACATTTGGCCGCTCTGCCTGAGCACGCCGATATCGAAGGCTTCGCAACCCATCGCGCTGAGTTGAGCGATCACGATTCTCTCTGTGACCGGGGCGCTCATCGCCGAAACCCGTCCGCGCGCCGATGGCGGAGAAACTGTCTTCAGATTCTGGTGGTTGGTTTGCCGACCGGGGCGGTGCCGTTGGCCTTCGGAAGCGCTGAAGTGCTCGGGTCGATCGCCGTGGTTTTCGGCGCCTGGGGCGGTACGACGGAGGTGGCGCGGATGCTCTTCGGCGCGGGTACGCGCGGGGGAGTATTCGCGTCGGCGTTGGCAAGGCGCTGAGTGCGGCGACCCAACTCCATCGCGTTGAGCCAGGCTGGCGCATCGTTGGCGCTGACGCCACTACCGCCGTCGATCTGCGAGATCCTGTTGAACCCGGCCTGGAGCGCGCTGGTGATGGGCCGAATTACAGTTTGGGCAACGAAGGCGGCCTCAAACGCATGGCTCAGCGCGAGTCCGATGGTCCCGCCGGCGATGCTCGCCGCTATATGCGGTACAGCGATCGCGACAATCATGAATACGACCGAGAACGCGGTGTAATTCACCATATCTTTGGCAGAGATCGTCCCTGAGCAGACTGTCGTTACGATCGAGGCGGGCGGCGCTCCGTAAGTGGTCCACCACGGCAACGTTGCAGTGACCGGCTTGCAGGCGGCTGCCAGCGCGGCACTCCACTCGTTGGCCATCTGCACACCAATCGCTAACACCAGGTAGAAAAAGAGAAGACGGACTCCTACTCGAATGATGTACCCGAAGTAGCCTTCCGCAGCTGGAGCGGTAAACCGGTTCGCTCCGAGACCGAGGAGGATCACTCCTCCGCCGACGACTAGATAGGACTCGACAAGCGTTAGAAGAAGCATAGCCGCTGTAACAACGAAGGTGAGGAGTACGATGAACGCAGCTACGCTCTGAACAATGGCCTGCTCGAGATTTGTCATCAGGCTTGCGTTGGCGGGAGAGTTGAAGATCGTGCTGGCCATATTGGTGCCGATCTGCAGAATCGTCTGAGGGTTCAGTGCTGGCAACCCAGTGACCGCCGCACCGATTGCGGAGAAGCTCTTGATTACGGCGTTCATCCAAGAAAATGCGTTTACGATCATCAGGTAGACGAAGCCGCCACTGAGAATGTGTCTGACAAGACGCGCGAGGAAGTGCGATGCGTCGAGTTGGCCCTCGGCTGTGAATTGAATCCATGTGACTAGTACGTCGATTAGGAACAGACCGAAAAACAACTTGAGCGCGTAAGGTTGGACCGCTTCGCTGTAGTGGACGCCAGCGTTGTAGAATTGTGTAGCTATGTCGTTAAAGGTCATTCGGTGTCTCCTCGATGTTTTTCAGCCGTCAAGGCTGGGGAGGTGGCGCGGCGCTACGAAAGGCATCGGGTGCACCCGGTGCCGAGGATGCAGGAGCTGCGAAGAAGTTGCGCTGTTGTTCCCGTGCTATCTGTTCCTGGTGATAGCGCCAGGCGCCATATAGCAGAGCGCACGCTCCGACAGCCGCAAGTAGCACAATCAGTCTGTTTCTCGTAGCCTTCATTGCGAACCTCGTCAGTTGAGATGTTTATGGCTGCGGCGGAGAAGGAGCAGTCTGAAACGCATCCGGAGTTCCGGGCGAAGCGGGAGCGGAAAAGAAAGCCTGCGCTTCGAGATTGCTCTGGGTTTGGTTGTTGACCTGATTTGCGGCGGCCACGTTTTGCGAGTTCATCGTAGCCATCACCAGTTGCCGGAGCATCTGAATCTGCTGGACCTGCGCAAGCGCGATCTCGTTGCCGACCTGGATCGCCTGCAGCCTGCCTACCGCCGTCTGGTTCTTAAGTTCAAGATTCTGCAGAACGGCTTGCTCCGCCTGAAAGTCCTCGGCCTGCGCCTGAGCGGAGGCAAGCGCGCCATTGAGCGTGTTGAGCGTGGTTTCGACGCTAGCCTGCGGACTCTGGACGCCGGCGGTGGTAGCGGTGTTGTAGCCGGGATAGAGCTGCTGGAACTGCTGGCTGAGCCCCTGAACGGTGTAGGAGAGTCCCTCCTGCTCGTTGATCAGGTTGCCGAGGTTGGTGAGCAGGTTCTGGTTGGACTGCCATACGCCCGCGCCCCCGCCGGTGGTGTTCTTAATCATGTATTGCAGCTGCTGCGCGAGGTTGGTGACGGTGGCGGTCTCTTCCTGCAGCTGCTCGAACTGGCGGGCGAACATCTGCGGATCGAAGACGATCTGCGTGCCGCCGCCGAACTGGGCGCGCGCCGGAGCAGCGATGAAGATTCCTGCGACGCCGATTGCGAAAGCGAGAGTCGCCATGATGCGATTTCGTTTCATTGGATTGTCTCCTGATGATGGCTTGCGCCGTTGAGATGAACGACGGCGCCGTTGCTGTGGAGTATCTCAGCGACCGCGGACTCGTTGTGCGCGATAAGTCCGTCCAGGTACTCGGCCCAGTCGGGCAATCCTCGGGTGCGCAGCCACTCGACGGTCCATCGTTCGCCGTGCTGCGCGATAAGACGCCGGGCGGCGAGGAGGTCATCCTTCGAACTTGCGCCCACGAAGGCGAGGCCGACTGGCCCAAGCGCGAACTGGAAGAGCCGGCGTCCGAGCGGGGATACATAGTAGTAGTGGCGCTTGGGCGTCGCCTCGGCGACGATCTCGATCTGGCGGTCGGTGATCCCGAAGCGCCGGTACATCTCGCGCGTGGCGGCGTTGGTCGCCTCTGGGTTGGGGAGGTAGAGCCGCGTCGGGCAGGACTCGAGGATCACGTCGCGATGCGGCGAATTGGCGATCTCGCTGAGGCTCTGCGTCGCGAGCACGACCGCCGCGTTCTTCTTGCGCAAGGTGCGGAGCCATTCCTCGATCTTCGCTCCGAAGACGCTGCTTGCGAGCATCACCCAGGCCTCGTCGAGGATGATGAGCGTCGGTCTGCCGTCGAGCCGCTGGTCGATGCGATGGAACAGATACGTGACGACCGGCACGACCACCTTCGCGCCCATCGCCATCAGAGTTTCGAGCTCGAAGGTGATGAAGGAGCTTTCGAGCATCACGTCGCGGTCGGCGTCGAGGAACCGCCCGAGCGGGCCGGCGAGCGAAAAGGCGCTGAGCCCGTCGCGGACCGCGTTGTCCTGCACCTGGGTGATGAGATTGCTGATGGTCCGCTGCTCGGGCGGCGCCTCGGCGACGAGCGTCAGCGCGCGCCAGAGCGCCTTGCGCTGGTTCGGGATGAGGCGGACTCCCTGCAGCTCAAGCCAGTCTTCGAGCAGCGCCGCGAGCTTCATGCGGTCGGTTTCCTGGTCGATGCGGGCGAGCGGCTGCAAGGGCACTTCCTCTTCTCCGAGGTCCAGATGCTGCCCGCCCAGCGCCCTGGTGAGAACGAAGGCGGAATATCCCTTATCGAAGAAGAAGATCTGTCCGTCAGGAATCGCGCGGAAGTTCGCCGCGATCGTGCCGAGGGCGACGCTCTTGCCACTGCCGGTCGGCCCGAACACCGCGGTGTGTCCGGTATCGCCGACGTGAAGATTCAACCGGAATGGCGTGCTGCCGCTGGTCGCGCCGTAGCAAAGCGCCGGCGTGTCCTTCGGATAGTAGGGGCAGGGGTTGGTCTCCAGTCCGGGCCAGATGCTGGTGAGCGGCAGGATGTCGGCAAGGTTCTGGGTGGTGACGAGGGGGCGGCGCACGTCGTACCAGCCGTGGCCGGGGAGAGAGCCGAGCCACGCCTCGACCGCGTTGATGGTCTCGATGCGCGGGTCGAAGCCCATGTTCTGACAGACCTTGAACACCAGCTGGGCGTTCTCGTCGGCGATATCGGCGCGCTCCTCGGTGATGACGACCTTGGGCGTCGCATAGCAGAAGCGGACGGCGCCGCCCTCGGCCTCGGTGATGGCCTGGTCGGCGTCCGCCGCCATCTGCAGCGCATGCTGGTTCTGGAAGGCGGCGCCGGAGCCGGAACCGAAGTGTTCGCTGATTGCTCGGCGTCAACTATTCTTGCCGGTCAGCGACAATTATTTTTGCCGGTGTCGCCGGGTTAGTTTTTTCGTTCGTTACTCCTGTATCTTCTTCTCACCAGGAGTTCTGGACAGGACCCGCAGCGGG
>JAKAVC010000049.1 GCA_021817345.1 Deltaproteobacteria bacterium
CAATGAAGGCCGGCGAAGTGGCGCGCACGGTCCTGATGTTCGACTAGCCGCAACGAACAACCACGGGCAAGGAGATTCAAGATGAAGGCAGCGGTTTTCCACGGACCGAATCAGCCGCTTAAAATCGAGAACGTAGATATCGACGAGCCGCGCGAGCACGAGATCGTCGTCCGCACTGTCGCAAGCGGAGTCTGTCACAGCGATCTTCATTTCGTCGACGGGCTGTACACCTGTCCCACGCCCGCCATCCTCGGCCATGAGGCCGCCGGAATCGTCGACAAGGTCGGAAGCCAGGTCACCTACGTCAAGCCGGGCGATCACGTGATCGCCTGCCTGTCGGTGTTCTGCGGTTACTGCCCCGAATGCATGTCGGGTCGTCCGAACCTGTGCTCGAACAAGTCCGCGACCCAGCGGCCCAAGGGCGACAAGCCTCGTCTTTCGCAGGGCGGAAAGAAAATCAGCCAGTTCGCCGATCTTTCCTCGTACGCCGAGAAGATGCTCGTGCATGAGAACGCGGTGGTCAGAATCCGCGAGGACTTTCCGCTCGATCGCGCCGCGCTTATCGGATGCGGCGTTATCACGGGCGTCGGCGCGGCTATCAACACGGCCAAGGTCGAGCCGGGCTCGACGGTCGCGGTGTTCGGCGCGGGCGGAATCGGCCTGTCCGTCATCCAGGGCGCGCGAATCGCCGGAGCGCGCCAGATAATCGCGGTTGACAAGTTCGAGCACAAGCTCGCGCTCGCCAAGCGCTTCGGCGCAACCCACGCGGTCGATGCGTCGAACAACGACCCGGTCGACGCGATCCGTTCGCTGACTGGTGGAACGGGCGTCGAATACTCCTTCGAGGCGATCGGGCTCAAGAAAGCCGCCGAGCAGGCCTACGAATGCCTCGCTCCGGGCGGACTTGCGACGATCGTCGGGATGATCCCGCTTGGGCAGAAGGTGGAACTCGACGGCTTCTCGATGCTTTTCGAGAAGCGCATCCAGGGATGCTACATGGGCTCGAACCGCTTCCGTATCGACATGCCGCGGCTTATCGATTTCTACATGCAGGGACGGCTGAACCTCGATGACATGATCAGCCGGCGCGGGCATCTCGAGGACGTCAACGAGGCGTTTCGGGCGATGAAGGCGGGCGAGGTCGCGCGCACGGTCCTGATGTTCGAATAACCGCGGCGCGCACTGCGTGCGGAAACCAAAAGAGCCGTCCGTAACCGCGGGCGGCTCTTTTTTTCATTTGACCGGGCGCGGCTTCACAGCAGTTTCATTTCCTTCATCACGGCGCGCAGCTTCTCCGCCGCCGGCGCCGACATCTGCGTAAGCGGCATCCGAAGTTCCGGGCTCGACTTGCCCATGAAGGCGAGCGCCTGCTTGACCGGAATCGGATTGGTCTCAAGAAACAGCGCGCGCATCAGCGGCAGCATCGCGTAATGCAAACTGCGCGCGCGCTCGAAGTCGCCCGCCAGCGCCGCCGCGACCAGCTCATGCGTCTCGCGCGGCATCACGTTGCTGATAACCGAGATGACGCCCTTGGCCCCGAGCGCCATCAGCGGCAGCGTCAGCGGATCGTCGCCCGACAGGATCGTCAGCCGCTCGCCGCAGAGCCGGCGGATGTCGGAATTCTGATCCATCGAGCCCGACGCTTCCTTGACTCCGACGATATTGCGGACTTCGCTCAGCCGGGCGAAGGTTTCGGGCGCGATATTTGAGCCGGTGCGCCCCGGGATGTTGTACACGATGAGCGGAAGATCGACCGCCGCGGCGATCATCCTGTAATGGCGGAAAATTCCTTCCTGGGTGGGCTTGTTGTAATAGGGCGAGATCAGAAGCGCGCCGTCGGCGCCGGCCTCGCGCGCGAACGCGGTTAGCCTTATCGCCTCCGCGGTGGAGTTCGAGCCGGTACCCGCGATAACCGGAACCCGCCGGCGCGCCTGCTCGATCGTTATCCGGATTACCTGCTCATGCTCGGCGTGGGTGAGAGTGGCCGATTCGCCCGTCGAACCGCACGGGACAAGGCCGTCGATCCCGCCCTGAATTTGCCATTCGACGAGTTCGCGAAGCGCCGTCTCGTCAACTTCTCCGTCCCGGAACGGAGTCGTGAGCGCAGTGATTGCACCCTTGAACATGAGCTTTCTGTAGCCTCCGAAAAACCTATGCGTCCGCCGGGACCAGTTCGCCGGGCGCCAATTCGATTTGCCCGCGAAACACTTCGACCGCCTCGCCGGTCATAAAGACGTGGTTCGCACCCTCGCCGCGCTCGCGCCATTCGATTTCGAGCTTGCCGCCACGCAGTTCGACCGTCGCTTTTCGCTCGGCGCGTCCGGTCAGAACCGCGGCGACCAGCGCCGCGCACGCTCCGGTGCCGCAAGCGAGCGTCTCGCCCGAACCGCGCTCCCATACGCGCATCCTAAGGTGCTCGCGCGAAACGGGCACGATGAACTCCGTGTTGACGCGCCGCGGGAAGAACGGGTGATGCTCGAAGCCGCGTCCAAGGCGCGCAAACTCGCCATCATCCAGCTTCAGAATCGCGTCGTCTTCGAGAAAAACGACGCAATGCGGATTCCCCATCGAGAGCGCCGTGACGCGCCAGGTGCGACCCGCGACTTCCAGCGCACGGTCGATTATCCGGCCCTCAGCGCCGACCGGGATTTCGCGCCCCTCGAGAATCGGTTCGCCCATGTCAACGGTTGCGCCGGTAACGCGGCCGTCCTCGATGCTGAGGGTGACGGTCTTGATTCCGCAATCGGTCTCGACGGCGATCGGATTGCGGCTCACCAGGCCGCGCTCGCGGGCAAGCCGCGCAAGGCATCGGATGCCGTTGCCGCACATCTCGCCGCGGCTTCCGTCCGCGTTGTACATCTCCATGCGGATGTCGGCGCGGCGCGACGGCGCGAGCATTATCAGTCCGTCGCCGCCGATACCGAAACGGCGATCGGAAAGCCGCGCCGAAAGGCCTCCGGGATCGGCCGGACGGATCTTGTCGGCAATGACGTAGATATAGTCGTTGCCGCACCCGTGCATCTTGGTGAACTCGAGCGTCGCCATCCGGGCTACTTCGCCTCAAGCCGAATCAGCTTCTCTCCGCGAACCAGGTCGTCGAACGTTTCGCGCTCACGGATGACGTAGGCCTCGGAGCCGTCGACCAGTATCTCGGGCGCGCGCGGGCGGCTGTTGTAATTCGACGACATCACGAACCCGTACGCGCCCGCGCTCATCACCGCGAGCAAGTCGCCGCTCTCGGGCTCGGGAAGCTCTCTTTCGCGGGCGAAAAAGTCGCCGCTCTCGCACACGGGGCCGACCACGTCGGCGACGATCGCGGGGCGCGGGGCGCGCCGGCTGACCGGCAGAATCGCGTGATACGCCTCGTAAAGAACCGGCCGGATCAAATCGTTCATCGCGCCGTCGACCACGATGAATCGCTTGACGTCGGTCTCCTTGACGTAGAGGACCTTGGTAACCAGCACGCCCGCATTGCCGACCAGCACGCGCCCGGGCTCGACGATGATCCTGAGCCCGAGGTTCTTAAGCGGTTCGAGCAGCGACTTAGCGTAGGCCGACGGCGGCGGCGGTTCCTCCTGGTAGGGGATACCGAGTCCGCCGCCCAGGTCGAGGTTCCTGAGCGCCAGCCCGTCGGCTCGGAGCTTCGCGACGATCGACGCGACCTTGTTGGCCGCCTCGGTAAAAGGCGCGGTCTCGGTGATCTGCGAGCCGATATGGGTGCTGAGTCCCACGATTTCGAGATTCGGGAGCGCGCGGGCCTGCGCGTAGTATTCGAACACCTGCGAAAGCGGCACGCCGAACTTGCTGTCGCGATGGCCGGTGGAGATGTGCGGATGGGTTCCGGGATCGAGGTCGGGATTGACGCGCAGGCTGACCGGCGCGCGCTTGTTCATCCGGCCCGCGACCTCCGAGATGCGGCGCATCTCCGGCCCCGACTCGACATTGATCATCAATATGCCGGCCTGCAGGGCCGCCGCGATCTCCTCGTCGGTCTTGCCCACGCCCGAAAAAACGACCTTCGCAGGGTCGGCGCCCGCCCGGATGCATCGCGCAAGCTCGCTCCCCGAAACTATATCGAACCCGGAGCCCATCGAGGCGAACAGCCCCAGGATGCTCAGGTTCGACAGCGCCTTCATCGCGTAGCAAATCAGATGGTCGGTGCCGGCGAAGGCTTCGTCGAAGACCCGGAAATGGCGGCGCAAGGTCCGCGCGCTGTACACATAGAGGGGAGTGCCGTGCCTCAGCGCGAGTTCCGCGATCGGCACGTCTTCGGCAAAAAGCTCATCGTTACGATAATCGAAGTAATGCATCGGTCCAAGCTTGCATGGGCGGCAAGTCTGTCGGCGCCGTTCGGGCGAAGTTCTTTTTTTATCATAGCGAAAGACCGCTGATAAACGGCGTGGGTCGCGGCGCTCAGGGAAGCGGAGTCGGGGTCGGAAGGACGAAATGCTCGGGGTTCGGCGCAGGTTTAGGGATGGTCCTCGTTATGGCTACCTCGTTGGACGGAGCGCTTCGGTACCCGTCGTCGGTCACGGAGATGATCGCGTAACGATAAGTTGCGCCGACTTGCGCGTTCTTGTCGAGGTAACTGAAACGCTGCCGCTGCTGGAACCTCTGCTGATCGGTCACAAGCACCTGGGCAATCCGGTGATACTGGCCGGTCGGGCTCGCGCGCATCACGTCGAATCTCGCCAGGTTGCGCATCCGCCCGCCGCCCACGTAACGCTGCGGCCGCGGCCAGGTGAGAAGAATTCCCTTCCTTTGGATGCTCGCACGAAGCCCGACGATCCGTTGCGGACTGGCGCGCTCGGGCGGCACCGGCTCGGATTTCACACCGCATCCGAGCCACAGCGCCGCGCCGAGAAGCGTTAGCACCGCAAGCTTGGCCAATCGTCGCCGTGCGAGGGTCATCGCCCGAGCCTCAAAAGGCGCGCGCGCACGGTTGACGGAGCCGGTCCACCGGCAACAGTCCGGCGGTTGAGCGACGTCTCGGCGCGAAGCATCTCCATCGCGTCGGCGCCGAACGCCTGCGAATGGCGGCGCAGGTCGGCGAGCGTGAGAGCGCCGAGCGATTTCCCGGCCTCGGCGGTCTCGCGCACGATGGCGCCGACGATATCATGCGCCTGGCGGAACGGAACGCCGCGCCCGACAAGATACTCCGCAAGGTCGGTCGCAAGCGCGAAGCCGCCCGCGGCTTCGCTCATCGCGCGGCGCTCGAACACCAGCCGCGGCCAGAACTTCGCGAGCAAATCGAGCGCGGGCTTTATCGTATCGAGCGCGTCGAAAACCCGCTCCTTGTCTTCCTGGAGATCGGAGTTATAGGCAAGCGGAAGGCCCTTGAGCGTCGTCAGCATCGCGACCAGGTCGCCGACCACCCGTCCAGTCTTGCCGCGAATCAGTTCGAGCAGGTCGGGATTCTTCTTCTGCGGCATCATCGAGCTGCCCGTCGAGAATTCGTCGGGCAGCGCGGCAAAACCGAACTCCGCGCTGGTCCACAGGATTATCTCCTCGCTCATGCGCGAAAGATGTACGGCGAGAATCGACGCCGCCGAGAGAAAATCCAGCACAAAGTCGCGGTCCGAGACGGCGTCCATGCTGTTCTCGGAAATTCGCGAAAAGCCGAGTTCGCGCGCGACGAAGCGGCGGTCGATCCTGAGAGTTGTCCCGGCCAGAGCCCCCGCGCCAAGCGGCATCACGTCCGTGCGCCTGAACGCCTGCTCGAAGCGCTCGCGGTCGCGCTCGAGCATCTCGACGTAGGCGAGCACGTGATGCGCCAGCGAGACCGGCTGCGCGCGCTGCAGATGCGTATAGCCGGGCATCACCGTTTCCACGTGCTCGCGCGCTACCGTAACCAGCGCGCGGCGAAGCGCCTCGACAAGCTTCAGGACTTCGGCTATCTCGTCCTTGAGATAAAGCCTGAGATCGAGCGCCACCTGGTCGTTGCGCGAGCGTGCCGTATGCAGCTTGCGTCCCGCATCGCCGGCGAGTTGCGTAAGCCTGCGCTCGATCGCCAGATGGATGTCCTCGTCGCTCAGGTCGAAGACGAATTGGCCCGAGGCGATCTCGCGCTCGATACGTTTGAGCCCGCGCTCGATTCGCCCGGCCTCGGCGCGCGTCAGAAGACGCACCCGCGCGAGCATCCGCGCATGCGCGATCGAGCCGCGAATATCGTGACGGTAAAGCCGCCGGTCGAAAGGGAGCGAGGCGGTGAATTTTTCGACCTCGAGCAGACGGCGGCGCGCGAAACGCCCGCGAATCAGGTTGCCGGACGGACCTTTGGCGCCTTTGCCCGAGGTTGGGGCGGTTTTCTTTCGATTCGATTTCACCGTGGAGGGCCGGCCGGAGCGCTCATTGCGGAGCTTTCGACTGGCAACCGCATCCGCGCGCGGCGCAGCTCATGCTGCCGTCGGGATGGGTGACGTGGACGTTCATCTTGTGCTTGCACTTGTCGCAGGCGCCGTCGCGCTGGCGCGGTCCGAGCCGGACGGGCTGCGGCCGGGTTCTGAACTGGATAACCTTTGCCACGGTGTCGTCCAACCTCACTTTCGGCCCTTGTGCTCGCTGCGCGTAAGCGCGCGAAGCCTCAGGCCGGAAAGCCGGATGAAGCCCTCGGCGTCGGCCTGCTGGTAACCGCCCGCCTCTTCGAAGCTCGCGATGGCCGGATCGTAAAGCGAGTTGGGCGATTTGCGCCCGGCGATCCACACGCCGCCGCGGTAGAGCTTAAGCCGCGCGACGCCATTCACGCTTTTCTGCGCGTCGTCGATCAGCGCCTGAAGCGCCTCGCGCTCGGGCGCAAACCAGTAGCCGTAATAGACCATCTCCGCATAGCGCGAGACGAGCGAATCGCGCAGATGCATCACTTCGCGATCGAGCGTCAACTGCTCGACCGCGCGATGTCCGTGCAGGAGCATCGTGACGCCCGGCGTTTCGTACACCCCGCGCGACTTGATCCCGACGTAGCGGTTCTCGACCATGTCAACGCGGCCGACGCCGTGGCGTCCCGCGATCCGGTTGGCGCGCTCGACAATCGCCGCCGGCGCGAGCCGCTCGCCGTTTATGGCGACGGGATTTCCGCGCTCATACTCGATTTCGACGTACTCCGCCTGGGCGGGCGCGTCCTCTGGCGCGACCGTCAGGCGGAACATGTCGTTGTAAGGCTCGCGCCATGGGTCTTCGAGGATTCCGCCCTCGTAGCTTATGTGCACCAGGTTGCGGTCCATCGAGTAGGGCTTTTCAGCAGTAACCGGCACGGGAATCTTCTTCTCGCTGGCGTAAGCCAGCATGTCGGCGCGGCCCTTGAACGGCCATGCCGGATGACGCCAGGGCGCGATGATCCGAAGCTCGGGCGCAAGCCGCGCAAAGGTCAGCT
The DNA here is from genome assembly GCA_021817345.1 of Deltaproteobacteria bacterium. Classification (GTDB taxonomy): domain Bacteria; phylum Desulfobacterota; class Binatia; order Binatales; family Binataceae; genus DTIX01. The sequence continues at coordinate 7,370 of JAKAVC010000049.1, forward strand.
CGAAGCGCACCTGGTCGTTGCCCTTGCCGGTTGCGCCGTGGGCGACCGCGTCGGCGCCTTCGGCAAGCGCGATTTCGGCCTGTTTCTTCGCGATCACCGGGCGCGCGATCGAAGTGCCGAGCAGGTAATAGCCCTCGTAGATGGCGTTCGCGCGCATCATCGGAAACACGAAGTCGCGCGCGAATTCCTCGCGCAGGTCCGCCAGATGGAGCTTGCTCGCGCCGGTTGCGAGCGCCTTGGCTTCCAGCCCCTCGGTCTCCTCGGTCTGCCCGACGTCGGCGCAGAACGCGACGACCTCGCATCCGAATTCGTCCTTGAGCCAGCGCAAGATTACCGACGTATCGAGTCCGCCCGAATAGGCGAGCACCACTTTGTTGATTTTTTCCGTAGCCACAGTCTCAACCGCGCCCGCGATTCGTCACGCCGGCGCCATCACGGAGAGTATTTCAGGTTTGACCAGCCACACCATCACGGCCTTCTGTGCGTGCAGGCGGTTCTCGGCCTCGTCGAGCACGACCGACTGCGCACCGTCGATCACTTCGTCGGTGATTTCCTCGCCGCGATGGGCCGGCAGGCAGTGCATCACCAGCGCGTCGCGCCGCGCGTGCTTCAGCAGTTCGCGGTTTACCTGGAAGCCCTTGAAGTCGCGCCGGCGTTTGGCGGATTCCTTCTCCTGGCCCATCGAGGTCCACGTGTCGGTGTAAACCGCGTCGGCGTCCTTCACGGCTTCGACCGGATCCTTGGTGAGAATACCGAGTTTCTCGCGCCGCATCCGCTCGACGAAGCTCTTCTGCGGTTCGTAGCCGGCCGGGCATGCGATGCGAAGCTCGAAGCCGGCGAGAGCCGCGGCTTCGATCCAGCTCTGCGCCATGTTGAAACCGTCACCGACGAACGCCACGCGAAGCTTTCTCAGGTCGGGGCCGCGATGCTCCCGCAGGGTCATCAGGTCGGCGAGCAACTGGCACGGATGGAGCATGTCGGTAAGCCCGTTTATGACGGGAACCGACGCCTCGCGCGCAAGCTCGACGCAGGTCTCGTGCGCGAAGGTGCGTATCATGATCAGATCGACCCATCGCGACAGGTTGCGCGCGACATCCTTGACCGATTCCCGCTCGCCGATTCCGATATCCTGCGGAGCGATATAGATCGCATGGCCGCCGAGCTGCGCCATCCCGGTCTCGAACGTCATCCGCGTGCGCAGCGAGGGCTTCTGAAACAGCATCGCGAGCGTCTTTCCGCGCAGCAGCGGATGCTCGAAGCCAGCCTTGTTCTCGCCCTTAAGCCGGATCGCAAGCGCAAGCAGCCGGTTCAGATCGTCGGCCGTAATCGAAGAGAGATCGAGAAAGTCGCGTTTCATCGAGTTATTGGAACCGCGCCTCTTAAAGGCCTTTACGCGCCCGGTGCGGGCGCCGCCTTCAGCACGCGCTCGATTATGGAAAGTCCGGCGTCGGCTTCCTCGCGGGTCAGGTTGAGCGGCGGCAGGAGGCGCAGCACGTTGCCCGCAGTGCCGTTAACGAGCAGATGTTCGCGCAGGCAGGCGTCGACGACAGGGCGCGCCTCGTGCTTGAGGACCACGCCGATTATCATGCCGCGTCCGCGGACCTCGGCCACGCGCGAGGATTTTGCGCCGATATCGCGCAGCCGATCCATGATGTACGAGCCGACCTCGGCCGCGTTCTCCATGATGCGCTCTTCTTCGAGCGCGTCGAGCACGGCGAGCGCCGCCGCGCACGCGATCGGATTTCCGCCGAACGTGCTGCCGTGGCTTCCCGGCGTGAACGCGCTTGCGACTTCCTCCCGCGCGAGCATCGCGCCGATAGGTACGCCACCGCCGAGCGCCTTGGCAAGCGTCGCGATATCCGGCTTGATCCCCGCGTACTCATGGCCGAAGAACTGTCCGGTTCGGCCCACGCCCACCTGTACCTCGTCGAGGATGAGCAGAAGACCTCGGCGATCGCACAGTTCGCGGACGTCCTTCAGGAAATCGGTCCGCGGAACGACGACGCCGCCCTCGCCCTGGATCGGTTCGAGCATGATCGCAACCGTCTCCGGTCCGATCGCGCGCTCAAGCGCCGCCACGTCATTGTACGGGACCAGCTTGAAGCCGGGGAGGAGCGGCTGAAATCCCTGATGGTATTTCTCCTGGCCGGTCGCGGTGAGAGTCGCGAGCGTCCGGCCATGGAAGGAACCGAGTGTCGCGATTATCTCGTAGCGGCCGCCGCCGTCGCGATGGCCCCATCGGCGCGCCAGCTTTATCGCGGCTTCGTTGGCCTCCGCGCCGGAGTTGCCCAGGAAGACACGCCCGTTGCCGAACAGCGTCGTGAGGCCCCCTCGC
>JAKAVC010000054.1 GCA_021817345.1 Deltaproteobacteria bacterium
CGAACGAGAACTGGCTTCGGCCCTCCACCGAAGTCAACTTCCTGATGCAGCTTTTCCATCGCTATCTGCTTACTGAAACCAAGCGCCTGATGAAGCGCGACATCCGGGTGGTTGCGCTCGGCGACACCATGCGGCTTTCGCCCGCGCTGCGCTCCGCGCTCGAGCAGATGGTTGAAACGACCGCGAACAACCGTTCGATGACGCTCGGGCTTGCGCTTTCCTACGGCGGCCGCCAGGACATCACGGCCGCCGCCCGGCGTATCGCCGAGGCGGTTCAGGCGGGGGCGATGAACCCCGAGGATATTGACGAAGCAACCTTTGCGGGAGCGCTCGCAACCGGTTCGCTTCCCGACCCCGACCTTCTCATCCGCACTTCGGGAGAGCTGCGTATCTCCAATTTCTTTCTCTTCCAAATCGCTTATACCGAGCTGTACTTCACCGACACGCTATGGCCCGATTTCCGCGAACGCGAATTTCTCCGCGCGCTTGCCGACTACCAGCGTCGCGAACGCCGCTTCGGCGTGGTCGAAAACGGCGTCAATCACTCCCCGCTGCGTGCTCAAAGCTAGGCTCCTGACCGCTGCGGTCGCGCTGCCTGCGGTTCTGGCGGCGATCGTCTTCTCGCCGCCGTGGTTCTTCTCCGCCTTCATCGGCGTTCTCGGCGGATGGGGCCTGTACGAAGTCGGCGCGATGACCGGCGTGGATGACGCGGGGGCGCTGGCAATCCTGATCGTGGCGGGCGGAGGTCCACTCGCCGGGTTGCTGGTCGCCGGAGCGGGGAACTGGCTGCTGCCGGTTGCGGTGTTCGTGGCGATGCTCGCGCTGGTGGTGCGAGTCGCCGTCCGCGGTCCGCAAAGCGGTCCTCGCGGGAAGGCTCTGACGCTGCTCGGGGCGCTCTACGTAGGTGGTCTGTTTCCGTTTTTTGCGATGCTGCGAAACCTGCCGGGCGGAATCAGGCTGATCGTTCTGATGCTGCTCGTGGTGGTGGCGACCGACACGGCGGCGTACCTTGCAGGAAGCGCTTTGGGCCGCGTCAAACTCGCTCCGAGAGTCAGTCCCAACAAGACCGTGGAGGGAGCGGTCGGTGGACTCGCGGCCGGGGTTCTGGCAGGAGTTGTTCTAAGGGGGGTGCTGGTTCCGGAATGGACAACGGCTGGGGCGGCGTGCGTCTGTGCGGGGGTTTCAGTGCTGGCTCAGCTTGGTGATCTTGCCGGTTCGGCGCTCAAAAGAGCTTCGGGAGTAAAGGATTCGGGCTGGATCTTCCCGGGCCACGGTGGCCTGCTCGACCGCACGTGCAGCCTAGTGTTTGCGGCGGTCTTGACCTACTATTATGTTCATTGAGCGTCGGTCGCACGGCCACTTCATGTTCCAGGTGGCGTTCGTCTGTACCAACCGGAGGCAAGCCGTTTGCTGACTTCAATCATCGCGGCCGCGGTCATTCTCGCGCTCCTCATCATCGTTCACGAAGCGGGACATTTTGCGGTAGCCAAGCGCCTCGGGGTTCGCGTACTGCGCTTCTCGATCGGCTATCCGCCCAAGGTTTGGGGTATCCGGCATGGTGAAACTGAGTATGCGATCGGGGCGACGCCGTTCGGCGGCTATGTCCGGATGCTGGGCGAGGAAGTCGGGGAAGAGCCACGCACCGAGGAACTCGAAATCTATGTTCGTGAACTCGGACTCGACGTGGTTGGGGCCGCGCGCAAGCACGGATGGACGCCCGAGAGCAAGCAACCCGACGAGCAGATTGTCGAGATAGCGCGGCGTCTTAATCCACAGCCGCCAGCGCGGGCGCCACAGGCGCAAGCGGTAATCGGGCGCGACCTCAAGCCCGAGGAACAGCCCGTCATCGACGCGATTGCGAACTGCAAATCCGCGGGCGAAGCGGCCAAGGCGTTGGCCGCTTCGCCGCCTCGGGCGCTTATCGATTCATTCAGGCGATGCTCGTTTCCCACGCAATCCCTGGGGCGACGCTTTCTTATCGTTCTGGCCGGCCCGGTTTCGAATATCCTGTTCGCCCCGATTCTGCTGACGCTGGTTTACATGTACGGAGTTCCGGCGCTGTTGCCGATAATCGGGCAAGTGAAGCCGAATATGCCGGCTCATGCGGCGGGCCTGATGCCTGGCGACAACGTCATCTCGGTCAACGGCAAGCGGATCGATACCTGGGGCACCTTTTCCGACGTGATAAAGTCGGGCAATGGCGCCCCAATCAGCGTCGTGGTCGAGCGCGGCGAGGGCGCGGCTGCCAGGCGTCTTACGCTGGTCGTGCGTCCCAAACGCGAAGACGAGAAAACCATCTACGGCAACAAGGCGCCGACCTGGGTCATCGGGGTCCTGCCCAGTGGCAAGGAAACCACCGAACGTTTCGGGCCAATCGGCGCGCTCGAGCGCGGGGTGGTTGGAACCGTCACTATCTCGCAAACGCTGATAATCGGAATCGCCCGGATTATCGAGGGCGTGACGCCGGTGCGCCAGGCGTTGGGCGGGCCCATCATGATTGCGCAGATAGCGGGTCAGGAGGCCCGGCAGGGTTTCGCCAACGTCGCGCTCTTCACCGTGATGCTCAGCCTGGAACTTGGTATGATCAACCTGCTGCCGGTTCCATTGCTTGACGGCGGACATCTGTTGTTTTTTGTTTGCGAGGCGGTCCGAGGCAAACCACTCAAGCTCAGAACGCGCGAAATCGCGCTGCAGGTAGGGTTGCTGCTGCTGGTCGCCCTGATGGCGTTCGTTATTTTCAATGACATCTCGCGTATTGTGCAGGGCTGATAAACTGCTCGCCTCGAGCGAGAGCATCGGACCGGTCCTTGGACTGGACACCGCGGGCCCGATCGCAGCCCTGGCCCTGGTCTCGAACGGGAAGGTTCTGGCTGAGGGAGCCCACCCGGCGGTTTCGCACGGGGCGGAACTGCCTCGGGCGGTGGAAACGCTGCTCGCGCGGGCCGGAACCAGGCTGAGCGCGCTCGCCGGAATCGCGGTGGGAATCGGACCCGGGTCGTTCACCGGCTTGCGCGTTGGGCTCAGCTATGCGAAGGGACTGGCTATGGCCCTTGGATGCCCGGTGGCCGGGGTCCCCACGTTCGACGCGATAGCGGTCGCGGCGTTTGGGGAGCACGGGGCGTCGACCGCGGCGGCCTCGCTTGTGTGCCCGGTGGCCGACGCGCGCAAGGGCGAAGTTTACGCGGGCCTTTACGGGTTGAAAGCCGAGGGGCTGGAGAAACAGTCAGAGCCCTTGGTAATGACCCTTGGCAATCTGGTAAAAGCAGTTTCCGGCGCCGCTGTAATGTTTGTGGGTGATGGAAAAGCGCGCGAAGCGTTCGCGCTGGCCTCGGAGAACGGCTTCCAGAATATCGTCTTGTCGGACGCCGCGCTTGAAACGCGCGGAAGGTGTATCGCCGCGCTCGGAGCCGAACGGCTTTCCCGCGGCGAAGCGGATTCTCCCGCCACGCTTGAGCCGCTGTATGTGCGCGCGAGCGAGTTTACTTTCAAACACAAGGCAGCCCGCACGGCCGCCACTGCGGAGGAGACGCTATGGAGCAGAGAGAAGAAGAACTCATCAGGCAGCATCTAACCCACGACGACGAACTGAGGGCACTGTACGAAGAGCATCTCAAGCTCAAGAACCAGCTCGAAACCTTCCGCAATAAGCTCTATCTTACTTCCGAAGAGGAATTGGAAAAGAAACGGATCCAGAAACTCAAGCTGGCTTCCAAGGACAGGCTGATGGAGATTCTCCATCGCCATCAACACGAGGCCCGTTAAGTCGCTGGATTCGGCGATGAACGCAAGAAACCCACCGAATGCCAAGCCACACAATATCGGTACTCGTCGAGAATGAATTCGGCGTGCTGGCCCGCGTGGCCGGCCTGTTCTCCAGTCGCGGCTTCAATATCGAGTCCCTGACCGTTAACGAGGACCCGCTGGACCCGACCGTGTCGCGTATCGTGCTGGTCACGAGCGGCGACGACGCCATCCTCGAGCAGATCAACAAGCAGCTCAACAAGCTCATCTCGGTTATCAAGGTAACCGACTTCAAAGGCGTCGATATAGTCGAACGCGAGATGGTGGTGGTCAAAATCGCGGTTGACGAGCGCACGCGCTCGGAACTGGACTCGATCGTGAGCGCGTTTCGCGCCCACGTCGTCGACATCGGCCGCAATGCGGTCACGGTCGAGCTGACCGGAGACTCCGAGAAGATAATGGCCTTCATCGAGCTGGTTCGTCCGCTCGGAATCAAGGAGATGGTCCGCTCGGGCAAGGTTGCGATGGCGCGCGCGGTGCAGCTCAACGAAAACCACCATCGCCGTCCCGCGTAGCAGGGTGTTGAGAAGAGCGGAAAACCCGATCTGAATGGAGGCACGGTCTCAACACCCTGCGTAAAGTGAAAAGCGGCTTCTTTCCTCAGTCTTCTCCCCCGCTCTTTCGCGGGCGAGACAAGAGAGAGGGTGGCAGGCTGTGATTTATCAAGCCTGCTGGTTTGGTGTCCGGCAGATAAGTTGACGAGATGTCGCTCGGTGGAATGAGATTCTTCGCTTCGCTCAGAATGACAGGCGCGCGCACGGTTGTTGGTCATTCTGAGCGAAGGCTGCCGAAGCGAAGAATCTCATGCCACTGGCGCCCGCTGTAAAATTATTAGTGGGACGCACACTAGCGCACCGACAGGAGTCAGAAACAATGCAGGTTTATTACGACAAGGACGCGGACCCAAGCGCGCTCAGAACGAAGAAAATCGCCATTATCGGCTTCGGCAGCCAGGGCCATGCCCACGCGCTCAACCTGCGCGACAGCGGGATGGACGTGCGGGTCGGACTGCGCGCCGACAGCCCCTCGGTCGAGAAGGCGAAGAAGCAGGGCTTGAAGGTGTTCGACACCGCCGAGGCGGCGCGTCAGGCCGACGTCATCATGATGCTCGTGCCGGACGAGATGGGCTCGGAGATCTACGAGAGGGAAATCGCGCCCGCGCTCGCGCCCGGCAAGTATCTCGCCTTCGGGCACGGCTTCAACATCCATTTCAAGTTCATCCGTCCGCCCAAGGGCGTAAACGTCTTCATGATCGCGCCCAAAGGACCGGGCCACCTGGTTCGCTCCGAGTACGCCAAGGGACGCGGAGTGCCCTGTCTGCTCGCGATCGAGCAGGATCCCTCGGGCGATACCCGGCGAATCGGACTGGCCTACGGCTCGGCGATCGGCGGCGGACGCGCCGCAATCATCGAGACCACGTTCAGGGAAGAGACCGAGACCGATCTGTTCGGCGAGCAGTCGGTGCTGTGCGGCGGCCTGACCGAGCTTATCCGCGCGGGATGGGAAACCCTCGTCGAAGCCGGCTACGCGCCCGAGATGGCCTACTTCGAATGCCTGCACGAGGTGAAGCTGATCGTCGATCTAATCTACGAGGGCGGCATCTCGAACATGCGCTACTCGATCAGCAACACGGCCGAGTACGGCGACATGACGCGCGGCAAGCGCGTCATCGGCGAGGAGTCGCGCCGCGCGATGAAGAACATTCTTGCGGAGATCCAGTCGGGCAAATTCGCAAAGGAATGGATCGACGAGTACCGGGCGGGGCTTCCGAACTTCAAGCGGCTGCGCAAGGAAGCCGAGCAGCATCCGATCGAGGAGGTCGGCCGCCGCTTGCGCGCCTTCATGCCGTGGCTCGGCTCCGACAGACTGGTGGATAAGTCGAAGAACTAGCGCAGCGGGCTTTGCCGCCTTCTCCCACCCCGGAAGAGGTCGGCGCGAAACGCTGGCTGAGGGGCGAGCACCCTTAGTGCGACCGTTCCGAGGGATTTTCTCCGCAGGATGATGAAGGCCTGGTCAGCCAAAGCGATTCGGTTGGTTCTGGCAGCGTCGCGATGCAGCTCGGAATTCCGCTGCCGGGCAGGCCGATGATGGCGGGAGCGAAGCAATGAGGATCAGGGATCTGAGATACAGGGGCGCGCCGGCCTGGCCACCCCAGCCCGCCGGCGGAGCTTTCGATCCGCAGCACCCAGCTCCCGTGTCTCTCGACCTGGAACGGTGGATCGTGAGGGACGTTGGAATTGTGCCGCCCTACGGGGGGTTCCCCACGTTTATTCAAATCGAAGTCGAGCGCCCCGATGGGAAAGTTGAGAAGCGAGCCCTGTGGGTTGACGACGATAAAGGCGCTTTGATCCTTAAGCTGTACGATGTTGTCAAAAACAACAAGGGTCGGCCTCTTAGCGAGATCGGCGATCTTGAGGTCTAAACATCTGAAGAAAACTACGGGCAAGCCGCACTATGAAACTCAGAGTAATAGTTCACCAGGCCGAAGAAGGAGGCTACTGGGCCGAGGTACCGTCGATACCCGGTTGCGCGACCCAGGGCGACACCTTTGATGAGCTGCTTAAGAATCTCCATGAGGCCGTCGAGGGCTGTCTGTCGGCAGATGTCACAACGACCGGCAAGGATACGGTCGTCGAGATCGTGGTGTGAAGCAGTTTTCCGGCAAGGAGCTCGCGAGAATCGTTGAACGCCACGGATGGAACCTGCTTCGAGTACATGGAAGCCATCACATCTACGGCAAACCCGGCAGCGAGGTGCGGCTCTCGATCCCAGTGCACAGCAACCAGCCGCTTAAACGAGGACTGCTCGCGCACCTTCTGAAGCTCGCTGGCCTTGAGGAGCGCGATCTGGAGTAATTGCGAGGTGGAAATCAAAGACACGGACGCCGTGAAGCGCATGACCCGCGGACATGGCGGGACTCGCCGCGGCAGACCACAGCGATGCGCGGGACCGCGGAGTGAAAAGACTTGAGATCCCCGATGCGGACGGAAGGCTCAGCCCGGTGAATCAGGCGTTGCGACGCCCTCTGGCCGGGGCCACGCGAACGCCGCATTTTTTATCGCCTCGTAGTTCGCATCCAGCTTCGGACCCATCAGGAGAATCGCCGCAATTCGGCGCGCGCCTCGTCCATCGCAAGCCCGCGCCCGAGAATCTCGCGTTCGCGGTAGCTGAGCCACTTCTTGATAACCCTGTAGCCGCCGATAGTGTATTCCCAGACGCGAAGGGGAATGTTTTTCCAGCAGGCGCGATCGTTGAGATACACGTCAAAGGCGCGATCGCCAAGCAGCTCCAAGGCCTCGTGCTCGGATATGCCGAGCGCGGCCGCCCCGGAAACGATTGCGGTGCGCTCCTCGGGGCTGTAATCGCGCTCGACGACCCTTCCCTTGGCGGGCATTACGGCGCGCCCGCTGCCGAAGTGCCCCCATCCGGCGGTCACGTCGAGATCGCCGGCGTCCGGATTTAGCGCGCCCCCGCCTTCGCGCGAGACGACAGCGACGGTGCTGAGCTCGGCACGAGGTTTCCCGGTGGTGACGCCTTCCACCGGCGTGTCCGGATCGAGCAGGGCGGCGAGCGACTTGCCGAGTTCGGCGGATTGAGCCAGCGCCTCCCTTGAGTTTGGAAGGGGAATCCGCGGCCAATCCTGGCGCAAGGCGCTTGCGTTACCCCTCGCGTACGCGAACGAGTACATGACGGCGACGGGATGATAAAAGAGAGCCTCCACGTCGCGGTCGGACAGGCCCAGGCTCCGCAGATACGTCGAAGCGGCTCGCGAGAGATTGGGCTCTTTCTTGCCGTGGGTTCCCAGGTGCAGATACGCCGGAAAGAGGTTTGCTCCGCGCTCTATTACGTGGAGCGAGCAGAGCGCGCTCGCGGCTACCGGCGGGTCGAAGCTCTTTCGATTGTGCTGGACGGCCGCCAGCCAAATGTTCCCATCGAACACGTGGGGAAAGTATTCGGAGCGTTTTTCGTCGAGCAGCTTCGTTTCCCGCTCCCAATAGAGCCAGCGGTTATCCAAGGGCCGATAGCAGTAACGGACAACGTTTTCGCTCTTGAAGCCGCGGCGAAGGAGATATCGCCGGGTTTCCTTGGCATTGAACCGCGTTGCATCGGTCATTGCGACCGGCATGATCGCGCGAATTTCCGAGTCGGAAAGTTGGGCGTCGAAATATTGCTTCATGCGGCTTATGAGCCGCTCCTTGTCGATGTCCACGACGAGTTCGTCGCGGCTGGTCTTGACGCCCGGAAAGGAGACCGGGAACAGTTCGGGCAAACGCGGCCACGAAAGATAACCGCCTTCGACCGCGCCCGGCTGGAACGGTAGTCCAAGTTCAATCGCGGGGCGCAATTCCTGGTACTCGGGCGAGGCGTTTCGCTCAGCTTCATCGAGAAGCCGCGCGCGTTTGGCGTTGCCCCACAGGTTGCGGAAGCTGATCGTCTCCGTGCCCCGCGACTCCTGGCGGCGCGCGAGCAGCGCAATCGCGGTCCCGACCTGGATGCCTTCGCGATTGAACTCGGTCGAAAAGATGCTCGGGTCAGGTTCGCCCTCAGGAGTCAGCTTGCCGGTCTTGTACTTGTCGCCGTTCAGGCAGTCGATCCAGATTCGGTCGAACCGCTCGAGGTAGCGCTCGCGCATTCCGGTGAAGGAAAGCCCGTCGAGCCACGAGTAGTTCGAGATGAAGCAGACGATGCCCTTGCCGGTTTTCTCGACGATGCGGCGCTCGGCCATGCGGTAGAAACGCACGTACAGGTCGTTGAGGCCCTGCCCCCGCGGTTGCGGCGCGCGCCTGGCGGAGCGATATGCCTCCGAGAGGTCGCGTTCCTCGGCGACCGCCATCCCGGCGAAACCGTTGTAAGGCGGGTTGCCGAGTATTACAAGGATCGGCTTTTCCTGTTTCACGCGCTCGGCGGCGTCGCGTTCGCGCAGAAGTTCGGGAAACGCCAGCAGCATCTGGGGCTTCGATCCGTCGGGCGGCTCCCATCCGGTTAGCGCGTTCGTCAGGTAAACGGCGGCCCGCTCCTTCGTGTCGGAGAAAGGCGCGCCGAGTGTGCGGAGCATCAGCCCGATTTGCAGGTGCGTCACCACGAAAGGCGCGGGCAGAATCTCGAAGCCGAACACCCGCTCCATCGCGGCCCGCTTCACCTCCTGCGCGGTGAGCGCGTCACCGCCCTTTTCGCGCAGGATATCCGCGATCCGGCTGAGGACCTCGATCAGGTACGAACCCGTGCCGCAACAAGGATCGAGGATGTAAACGTTCGACGCGGCGATTCCGTCCGCAACGGAAAGCTCTTCGCGCAGCACGCGATCGACGCGCGCGACCATGTAGCGCACCACTTCGCGGGGGGTATACCAAACGCCGAGTTGCTTGCGAAGTTCCGGGTCAAAGGCTTCGAGAAACGGCTCATAGAAGTACTGCACCGCGTGGTGCTCTTCGAAAGCGCTGAAAAACGCCGCGCGGTCGATTCGATTTAGAACCGCGCCCGTCCAGTCCATAAGCTCCGGCAGCTCCAGACCGGCGAGCGAGGCGGGGTTGCTGGCCTGATGGAACAACTCCGCAAGCACGGGCACGCGCAGATAATAGCCCGCGGTCCGCCAGTCAAATCGCGACCTGCGATCCGAGTGGGGCCGCTCGCGCGCCCAAAGCACCCACGCGGAGAAGACGCCGTAGAAAAGAGTTTGCACCAGCGTCGAGCGAAAGAAATGCTCGCCGCGCTCGTCGTCGAACTCGATGCCCAGGGCCTCTTCGAGCGCGCCGCGAATCGCCGATAAGGCCGGGGCGTCCTTTCT
>JAKAVC010000150.1 GCA_021817345.1 Deltaproteobacteria bacterium
TGGGTCGCGGGGATGGAATGGTTCGCCGTCCGCGTATGGCGAAGCGGGCGGCGCCAGCCCATCCGCTTTTCCGTAAGCGGGGCAAAGCGAGTCGACTCGGCCCGCGACGGGCAACCGGCGGTTTTCCCCGCGTTGCGCCCTTCGTGCCCGAAGGCGCGCCGTCGCGCTCGTGAAGGGCGACAAGGGCCGCCACTAATCCAGTTTTCGCCTGCCGTAGTAGGGCAGGGTGGTTCCCTCGCCCGAGCTCTCGCTGGCCTCCTCGGGAGCGACGACGTTTCGAAACGCGCTGTACAGCGCGAGCGTTCCCGGTTCGATCACGTCGGGGTCGGTCACGATATTGAGGCATGCGATTCGCCCGCAATCGAGCGCCCGCTCCATCGCGGGCGCGATATCCTCGGGGCGTTCGACCAGTTCACCGTAGGCGCCAAGCCCTTGCGCGGCTTTCTCGTAATGAACCATGCCGAGGCTGGTCGCCACGTCCTTGCCCTTGCCCCACATCAGTTCCTGTCCGTGCTTGGACATGCCCCACTGCTGGTCATTGTTGATGACGACGGTGATGGGCAGGCCGCTTTTAACGCCGGTATGGAATTCGGAGAAATTCAGTCCGACAGAGCCGTCGCCGATGATGCAAAGGACTTGCTTGTCGGGATGGGCCGCCTTGGCCGCGAGTGCGAACGGGATTCCCACTCCCAGGCATCCGAGGTACCCGTGGCTCAGGAAGCCGCCCGGGCGACGCGCGATCCACGCATTGCTCATCCATGAGGCGGTTTCTCCGCCGTCGGCCACGATAATCGCCTCGGGGTCGAGCACGCGCGCGATATCGTGCGCCATCCGCGCCGGATGAATCGGTCCCTTGTGGCTGCGAATGGCCTCGTCGAACCGATGACGCATCGCCGTGCGAATCGCGCCAAGCCGTTCGAGCCATTCGTGATGGGAGTCGAACTTCTCCTGCCCGATCATCTCGATCGCCTGGCGCAGGAATTCGCGGCAATCCGAAGCGATGCCGAGGTCGATATCGCGGTTGCGCCCGATCTCCTCGGGCTCGATATCAACCTGGATGACGCGCGCGTCGGCGGGAATGACCGAGTTGCCGCCGCCGGTGAAGAGCCCGATGCGGGTTCCGAGCAGGATGACCAGGTCCGCGCTCGGGGCGCCGGCCTGCAGGGCCGGATGGATCGCGGCGAAGCCGCCGAAGCACAGCGGATGCTCTTCGGAAATCGAGCCGCGCGCCTTCGAGTTGGCCATCACCGGAGTGTGCGTCAGCTCGGCGAAGCGGGCCAGTTCGTGGGACGCCTGCGAAAACCATGCGCCGCCGCCGGCAAGGAGCGCCGGGCGTTTCGCCTCCTTGAGCCACGCGAGCGCGCGCTTGAGCGACTCGCGGCTCGGGCCGGGCGGCTCGCTCGGACGGTAGCTCTCGGGAAATGCGACCTTGTGCTCGTCCACGCGCCTGAACAGGACGTCGATCGGAAGCTCCAGGAACACCGGCCCGGGCCGGCCGGAAACCGCATGCCGGAAAGCCGCCGCAACGTACTCGGGAATTCGCTCGGCGTCGGTAACGGAACGCGCCCACTTGGTGATCGGGCGCATCAGGCCCATCTGATCGACCGCCTGAAGCGGCAGCCGGTCGTCGTCGGCAAGCGGGCTGCGGCCGCCGATCAAGACCATCGGGATTGAATCCATGTAGGCGTTGGCGACCCCGGTAACCGCGTCCGTGACGCCGGGTCCCGCCGTTACGATCGCCACGCCGGGTCGTCCCGTGGTGCGCGCCCATCCGTCGGCCATGTGCGCCGCGGCCTGTTCGTGGCGTGTGTCGAAGATCTGAAAGCCGTGCCGGGCCGCGGCTGCGAGGATCACGTCGAGATGACCGCCGTGGAGCGTGAAAATTTCGTGCACACCCTCGCGTTCGAGAACCCGCACCAGCATCTCGCCGCCGTCAATCCTGGCCATCGTTCGAGATCCTCCCGCGGCGCGCACCCCCGGCCGCGCCTACGTAGTTTTCCGCATCGGCCGGACCATGTCAGACGCTGAGCGCCATTGGCCCGCCCGCCGCGCCGATTCTACGGCGCGCCCACGCCAATAGGCAAAGCGATAATGAAGCGGGAAGCTCAGTTTTTCTTCGGACGCGCGAAGGGCGAGACGAACGCGCGTTCCGGGTCGGGCAGCAGGTTGAGAAATTTCAACTCCGCGAAATCGCCCGCGACCTGGACCGCCGAGAAGGTCGCGTTGTCGATCCTGATGCGGCGGAAATGCTGGAGTTCGAGGCTCATGAAATGGCAGAGCACGGTCCTGATGATATCGCCGTGGGAAACGAACAGAACGCGCTTGCCGGGGTTGGCCTCGAGCGCGCGCCGTATTGCGTTCACTCCGCGCTCCTGCACTTGGCCGATAGTCTCGCCGCCCGGCGTGGGCATGGTCAGCGGATGGTCGCGGTAGCGCTTGTATTCGGCGTCCGCGAGCAGATCCTCATACACCATCCCCTGCCATCGTCCGTAGCGGACCTCTTCCAGCCCAGGTTCGTCGACAACTTCGATTCCGCCGAGGGCACGGGCGATTATTTCGGCCGACTGGCGCGCTCTGAGCAGAGGACTTGTGACGATGATTTCGGGGCCTATCAGCCGTGCGAACGGAGCCGCGGCCTCGACCTGGGCGCGACCGCGCTCGTTGAGTTCCACGGGACTCTGGCCCATCACGCGTCCCTCGCGATTCCAGGCGGTTTCGCCATGGCGCATCAGCAGGACGATTCCGCGCATACCCTCACCCCGGCTCAATTTCTGTGCGACGTAGAATGGTCCCAGCGCCATTTCCGGAATCCCCCGCGTCGACCAAAAAAAGGCGGACGCTCGACGGGAGCGCCCGCCTTGCCGGTCATTTCACCATCTTCGGCCGCCCGACACTACCTTCCCGCCGGTCCCATTGCGGCGTCGGCGTGACCATTGCTTGCCGGCGCGAGCCCGCAGAACGCCTCGTAGTCGATAAGCGTGGTCTGAGTCGGATGGTCGCCGCAGACAGGGCATTTCGGATCGCGCTTTATCTTGAGCATCCGCACATAATCGTGCTCGGAAAGCGTGTCGAAGTAGAGCATCCGCCCGATCAGCGAATGCCCCGTGCCGAGGATGAGCTTTATCGCTTCGAGCGCCTCGATCGAGCCGATTACGCCGGGAAGCGCGCCGAGTACGCCCGCCTCCGCGCACGACGGCGCCATGTCCGGCGGCGCCGGCTCCGGGTAAAGGCATCGGTAGCACGGTCCGCCCTTGGCCGGATAGAAGACCGTCGTGTTGCCCTCGAAGCGGAAGATCGCGCCGTCAACCAGCGGTTTCTTCGCGAACACGCATGCGTCGTTTATCAGGTAGCGGGTCGGGAAGTTGTCGCCGCAGTTCACCACGACGTCATAGTCCCGGATTATGTACATCACGTTTTCCGACGACAGGCGGACGTCGTGACATACCACCTTTACTCCGGGGTTGAGCGCGTTGATCGCGGTGCGCGCGGATTCGGTCTTGGGGCTGCCGACCCGGTCAGTCGTGTGGATTATCTGGCGCTGCAGGTTGGAGAGATCGACCACGTCGAAATCGACCAGCCCGATCGTGCCGACGCCCGCCGCGGCAAGATAAAGCGATACGGGCGAGCCGAGCGCGCCGGTTCCGAGCACGAGAACCTTGGAATCGAGCAGCTTGGCCTGGCCTTTCTCGCCGACCTCGGGGATTACGAAATGGCGCGAATAGCGCGTCACTTCGTCACTCGAGAACTGGCGTTCGGCGACCCAGGGAAGGCCACGGTCCTTCCACGCGTTGAAGCCGCCGATCAGGTTGTAAACGTGCTCGTAGCCCATCTCGCGCAGCGTCCGTGCCGCGAAAAGCGAGCGAATGCCCGCGGCGCATTGCACGATTATCGGAGTCTTGCGGTCGGGGATTTTCTCCTCGACCCTGAGCTCCAGGAAACCGCGCGGAATCCCGATCGCGTTGCCCAGGTGCCCCTGGCGCCACTCGTCGCTCTCGCGCACATCGAGTACGACCGTGCCGGGCTCTTCCATCATCCGGCGCGCTTCGTCGATGTCGACCTGCTTAATCGCCGAGCGCGCTTCGTCGATAATGTGCTTGGAAGTCTTTGCCATTTTTTTAAACCGTCCCGTCGGCAGACGGGCGAACAACCATTATAACCATTCGGGCCCGGGCTTCATCCCCCGAGCATCCGGCGCGCTTCCACGAGCGAGCGGACGAAGTCGAGAACCTGGCGGGCGTGGCCGCGGGCGCCCACCTCATAAAAGGCCCGGCGCAGCCTGAGCTCGTGGTCGAAAACGAAGGTCGAGCGCGCCGCGAATCCGTCGCGCAACACGCCGAAGGCCCGCGCCAGTTCTCCCCCCTCGTCGGCGATAAGCGTGAACGGGAGCGCATGCTTGTCGGCGAATGCGCGATGGCTTAAGACGCTGTCGGTGCTCACGCCGACTATCACCGCGTCGAGGGCCTGGAACTCGCCGTACAGGTCGCGGAACTCCTTGCCCTCCACGGTGCATCCGGGAGTGTCGTCCTTCGGATAGAAGTAAACGACCAGGTTATGCCCGCGAAAGCCGGAAAGCTTGCGCTCGACGCCGTCCTGATCGCGCCGCACGAGTTCGAGCGCGGGCGCGAGCCACTCCTGCTCGGAACGCTCAGGCATGGGCCTCCGCCGCTTGGGCCACGCGCTTCTTGGTGAATTTTATCGCGGCGTTGTCGATATTGATCGAGCACAGCGAGCCGCACATGCTGCACACATTGGAGCCGCCCGCTTCGCTTTCCTCCTTGTAACGGCGCGCCTTGTCGGGGTCCATCGCCATCGCGTACATCCCTTCCCAGTTGAGCGCCTTGCGATAGCGCGACATCTGGTCGTTCCAGACCTTGGCCGCGCGCACGCCCTTTACGAGGTCGCCCGAATGGGCGGCGATCCGGGTCGCGATAACCCCCTCGCGCACATCGTCGATATCGGGGAGCCGAAGATGCTCGGCCGGAGTGACGTAGCAGAGGAAGTCGGTGCCCGCCGCCGACGCGATCGCACCGCCGATTGCGCCGGTGATGTGGTCGTAGCCGGGCGCAACGTCGCAGGTCAGCGGTCCCAGCACGTAAAACGGAGCGCCTGCGCACACCCGTTTCTCAAGTTGCACGTTGGCCTCGATCTGGTCGAGCGGAACGTGGCCCGGACCCTCGATCATCACCTGCACGCCCGCCTTGCGCGCGCGCTCGGTCAATTCGCCGAGGACCAGCAGCTCGCCGAGCTGGCCGCGGTCGGTCGCGTCGCCGGTCGCGCCGGGACGGAGCCCGTCGCCGAGCGAAATCGTGACGTCATGGGCGCGAAGGATCTCGCACAACTCGTCGAACTTCTCGTACAGCGGATTCTCGTTGCCGGTGCGTTCGATCCAGGCCGCGATAAGCGAGCCGCCGCGCGAAACGATTCCCTCGATGCGCTGATGCCCGCGCAGGCGCTTTACGGTTTCGCGGGTGACGCCGCAATGGAGCGTCATGTAGTCCACGCCCTGGCGCGCCTGGCGCTCGATAACCTCAAAGAAATACTCCGCGCTGAGCTCCATCAGGGAGCGCTCGGAGCAGACCTGGTAAATCGGAACGGTCCCCAGGATGACCGGACATCGCGAGAGCAACTCGACGCGAATCGCGTCAAGCTCGGTTCCGGTCGAGAGATCCATCACCGAGTCCGAGCCGAAGCGGATTGCGGTGTAAAGCTTTTCGACCTCTTCTTCGAGGAACTGATGCAGGTTGGAGGCGCCGATATTGGCGTTGACCTTGGTGCGCAGTCCCTTGCCGATTCCGATTGCGCGGAATTCGTGATGGATATTGTGCGGGATGACGATCTCGCCCGTGGCAACGCGCTCGCGCACGAGTTCGGGAGCGAGACCTTCGTCCTCGGCCACCTGGGCAATCTGCTCGGTGATAATGCCCTTGCGTGCGGCTTCTATCTGCGTCATCTCGACACCTCTTGAAAGCGTTCCGAAATGCCTCTGTCGGCGGTTCGCTCACTATAGCGCAAGCCACCCATTGGTCGAATGCGCCGTCCCGCGCTAGCATTCGCGCCGACGTCGTACCGGCCGGATACGCGCGGAAAATTTCGTTCTGCGCGCGGTCACGGCCGCCCTCGATGGTTCCTACTTGCCGCCCGGGGCAATGTGATGCCAGTCAATGGCGGGAAGTTCCTCGGGTTCAGGCGCGGGGCGCAGATGCGCGGGACGGTCGCGCTCGGTATAGGTCTTGAGCTCGGGACGCTCGGGATTATAAACCTCGCGCTCCTGCTCCCTGTACCATTCGAGCATCTCCTGCATGTTGCCGTCGCGGCCTTTTTCCGCAAGAACGCGCGAGCGGTGCATCAGCACTTCCTTGGTCTCGACGAAATCCTTGCGATCGAAGCCCCATATCCGCGGATGAACATAAGTGTCCATCCGGATTGCGTCGCATGGGCACGCTTCGACGCATAGTCCGCAGTAGATGCATCGCAGCGTGTCGATCTCGTAGCGCACCGGGTACTTCTCGACGTGCGGATCCGGCGACTCGCCCGCCTCGATATAGATGCACTGCGCGGGACACGCGGTCGCGCACAGAAAACACGAGGTGCATCGCACCGCCCCGTCTTCACGCAGGGTCAGTCGATGGCTTCCGCGATAATGATCCGGGTAAACCTTGCGTTCGTCGGGGTATGCCACCGTCGCCGCCGCACGCTCCGCCTTCGCAAGTCCCATCGCGTGCGCGATATGAAGCGTCAGGTTGCGAAAAAAATGGTAGTTCGTAACCGCAAGACCCTTCAGGACTTCAGGAAGATAGATGCGTTCCCAAAAGGTAAGTTCTTCACGTCTTTTCATGTTTCGACCGCCGAAAAAGCTCGCAGGAAAGCGGACAAGCCTTGTTCGCAACCAATTAATGGAGTCTCTCAGGCAACTATAGAAACCGCGGGGAAGGGCAGTCAAGGCACAAAGTCGGATACGCCCGGTCTCGGCCGTATTCGCGTTGCCTCATATCGGGTCGGCTGACCCGCCTCTGGCGTTCCGGCGCTCTCCTGCACTAATCTCGCAAGTAACACGTGAACAATTTTCCACTTGATATATCGTAACGGGTCGTTCCTGATGCTTGACGGCCGCGTGGCATCATGGCCTGGGTCGAGGCCCGGCTTTCCCGCAGGCTCGCGGTTTGGGTGCGAGCTGCTCTTGCTCATCGCCAGCGTGTTTCTAAGCGCCTGCGCGAGCTATCGTCCCGCGCCGATTGAACCCGCGCGGCTCGAACAAAAGTTCGAAGCCCGTACCCTTTCGAATCCCCGTCTCTGCGACTATCTGAGGACCGACCTCGGAAGCGCGGCCAAATCTTGTCCGCCGCGTGAATGGGACCTGTCCCGGCTTACCCTCGCAGCGCTCTTTTACAGTCCCGAGTTCGCGGTGGCCTCGGCCCAGCTCGACGTCGCCCGGGCCGCGATTATCACCGCGGGCCAGCGCCCCAACCCGAGCCTCGGCTTTGGACCGGCATATGCGGGCACCGACAGCCCGAGCTTCGCTCCCTGGGGAATCGGCGCGGCGGGACTGAATATCCCGATTGAAACCGCGGGCCGGCGCGAGATAAGAATCACCGGCGCGGAGCGGATGGCTGACGCGGCCGCGCTTTCGCTCGGCGAGACCGCCTGGATGGTTCGCAGCCGCGTCCGCAAGGCGTTTTTCGACTATCTTCTCGCGCGCCGCGAGCGCGACCTCGCGCGTGCCCAGCGGCAGGCCGCGGCCGAGATCGTGAAACTGGTCGGCCAGCGCGTCCGCGAGGGCGACGCTCCCGAGCCTGCGCTCACGCTCGCGCTCGCGAATCAGGCTAGGGCGAAACTCAAGGCCGCGCAGGCGGAAACCCGTGTGCCCCAGGCTCTCGCCCGAATGGCCGCGGCCATCGGTGTGCCCATCGGCGCGCTCGAGGATGTCCGTTTCAAATGGCCCGGCTTCGACGAGCCGCCCCCGGCGAGCAGCCTTGCGCCCGAGCGGATTCAGCGCCTTGCGCTGCTCAACCGGCTGGACCTCCGCCGGGCGCTGGTTGAATATCAGGCGGCTGAAGCCGCTCTAAAGCTTCAGGTCGCGCGCCAGTACCCAACTATCAATATCGGTGGCGGATACGGATGGGAGGTCGGGGAGAACCTTTTCGAACTCACGCCGACCGTGATACTGCCGATCCTGAACCAGAACCAGGGACCGATAGCCGAAGCGAAAGCGCGGCGCGAGGAAGCGGGCCGGCGTTTCGCCGCCCTGCAGGCGCAGATTATCGCGCAGGCTGCCGAGGCGCTTACCAGATACCGCGGCTCGCTCGACGTGCTCGCCCAGGCAAATCGTTCCGCGGCGCTCGAAAGCCGCCGCCTCGACGCGGCCCGAATCGCGCTTGAAGCGGGCGAAACCGACCGGCTCTCGTTCGAGATGACGAAGCTCGCGGCACTTGCCGCGCGCGAGTCGGCGCTCGGCGCGCTCGGCCAGTCGCAGGCCGCGCTGGGATTGCTCGAAGACGCGGTCCAGCGTCCGCTCGGACCGGGTCATCTTCGCACCTTCACGCTGCCGCCGGTCCGGCGTCGCCCCTCACAAGGAGACCGAGCCTGATGCGTGTGGCCTTGAAACGGACCGCGATTACCTTGATCGGAATTGCCCTGCTGGCCACTTTCGTGTGGCTGCTCGCACGCGCCCATCGCGGCGCCGCGGACGACGATGAAGAGGCGATAAAAACCACGCCTCCCTCGGTTGTCCATCGCCCCGGCGGCGAAGTGGTCGTCCGTCTGACCGCCGCCGAGCAGGAAAAGGCCGGGCTTGAAACCGCGCCGCTCCAGCCGATGGAGCGCGCGTCCGAGTCGACGGCCTACGGTGTGATTGTCGATCCCGCGCCGCTGATTACGCTCAACGGCGAGATTGTCTCGGCGTCCGCGGCGCTCGACGCCTCGCGGGCGGAATTTGAGCGCGCAAAACGTCTTCACGCGCACGGGCGCAACGTCTCGCTTAAGAGCCTGCAGGCCGCGGAGTCGAAGTTTCGCGCCGACCAGGCCCGCTTCGCCCAGCTCAATCAGCAGCTCGCCGACGGATGGGGCCTCGCGATGGCGCAACTCAGCCCCGAGCGCCGAAGCGAGATGGTCCTTGGGCTGGCGCGCCGCCGGATTGCAGTCGCACGGGTCTCGTTGCCCGCGGGACAGACGCTTGCCTCGAAACCACGCGACGCGCGCGTGGTCGTGCTCGGTTATGAGAAGCATCCGCTCAGGACCAGCCTGGTGTCCTTTGCGCCGTCGGTCGATCCGTCGCTGCAAGGAGAGACTTTCCTGCTCGAACTCGAAGCGCCGAATTTCCCGCTCGTCCCCGGCGCCGCCGTGACCGCCTATCTCAGGTCAGCCGCGCCGCCCGAACAGGGCGTGATACTGCCACGCTCGGCCGTGGTACGCTTCAACAACAAGGCGTGGGTGTACGTCCGGCTCGACGCGAACGATTTTGTCCGGCGCGAAGTCTCGCTCACCGTGCCGCTCGCCCACGGATGGTTTCTTCCGGACAGTCTCTCACCCGGCA
>JAKAVC010000175.1 GCA_021817345.1 Deltaproteobacteria bacterium
ACCTCCCACTGTTCCTCGGCAAGCTCCACCCCACTCCCACCTCCGCCGCGGGTCGTCCGCCCACGGCTCAAAATACCCCAAGAACCTCGACAAAACCATTTTTGAGACCGGTTCTAGGCTTTCGGGTGGATCATTTTTTCGGCGCGAAATTGATCAGTTTTCTAGCGCGATCTCCACCGGCGGCGAACTGTTGTTCAATCTGCTGGCCCAGCGCTACGAACGCCGCTCGACCGTCATCACCACCAATCTGGCGTTCTCGGAATGGGTCAAGGTGTTCGGCGACGAAAAACTCACTACTGCGCTGCCCGACCGCCTGAGCCATCATGCCCACATAATCACGACCCGCGGCGACTCGTTTCGAAGTCAGCGCGGGCCCAACAAAGGCGCCACCGCGGCGGGGGACGGCCGTCCCCCACCGCGCAACTCCCGCAATCCAGAGGATCGATCTTCCTTATCAGTGGATGGTGAAAAGCATGACCGCCCCGCCGCTGGCGGCGGGGAAAAGGGCAATTAGATGACCCCGGGCTGGATCACTTTCTGAGCGGAAAAGCGGATCACTTTTCGAGCGTTGCAATCACGCTCTCAGCGCCATCGATCACTCGGCACGCTTACGTGCTAGCGCGGCAATGTAGGAGGCAACCTCCTCGCGGCTCGCCCCCATCAGCAGAAGCGAACGAACCATCAGATCGATGCTGACCGACGGATCGGTCGGCTCGATCTTTGCGGCTCGTGATTGACTGGACCCGAGTAGTCGTCCGAGCAATGTCCTGCGTGAGGAAAGGCGGATTCTCCCGATCCCGGCAAACACCAAGAATTCTACTTACGAGAGCGGGGAACCAAGGGGGCAGACCGGTCCGGACCTTGAATCTGGCCTGCCTCGCGAAGCCCAAGGAGGCGCAACCATGTCGATAGGTCCAAGCCGGCGCGCTGCGCTGCCTCGGCCAGGATGCGCTTGTGTTCCTGGCTTACGCGAATCTGAATCGTTGCCTGCTTACGCAACGACTCAGGCTTACGGCGTTTCATATGTGCTAGTGTACCGACATTTACATTGAGCGCAAATCTTTGGCAGGCACCTCTTGACAATGTGGTGACATTATCAGTACAATAGACTTCGAGAGAAGGCAGCCCCGGCTGAGTGCTGGCTCAGAACCGGGGCCGCCAACCCCGCACGACGATGCGCGCTAAGGGCGGACAACCAGAAGCGTAGCACGATCGCGCGGGCATTTCAGGAGGTGCGATCGTGCATTCCAGGAATCTCGGCGACAGCCCTAATCTCGACAGGGACCGCAATCTCGGCGCGTACTGGGAGCGTCAATTCTGCCGCCTCGCGGGAGCCTGCGGTTATCTCATCCTGCCGCAACAAATCGGGCGCACCGGCGCGGCAAGGGTCTTCTATCGCGATGCTGAAACATGGCAAGAGCGAATTCTGCCGGACATCACGCTTTGGAGCCCGAAGGGCTGCGAGCATCACGAAATCAAGCACAAGTCGCCGACCCGTCACGGTCTATACGGTCTTGAAAAGTACCGCTTCGACGATTTGCTTTGGTTTTCGCGCAAATCCAAAGAGCCGGTCTTTTTCACCATCCACAACCACGCCTTGAGCGGCGGACGCGACGGGCGCATAAACAGTATCGCGCACTGGGTCACGGCCCGGGTTGACGACCTGAATGAGCGCTGGACCATGCGTTCGATTTCACCCACTTGGATGAATGGGGAACGCGCCACGAGCGAGGTGTTATACTGGCCGCAATGGCTATTTCAGCCGCTGGCACGTCACCTTTCCTCTCAGGTGCCGCCTCGTCCACGCGGCGGCGCCGCCGCCATTGCGAAAGGCTCCGGGCTTCTCAATCCCGCCGCGTGAGAAGGCTTCCGAATCGTAACTCGCGCGACCGAACCGCCGTGTTGCGCTTTGCGGGAGAATGGCAGTGGCGCGAAAGCCTGGAGCGAGGCTCTGTTCGACGCGATGACACGGGCAAGCTGGGATGACGCAGCCGGCGAAGACGGGCGGTTGGCCGTTCTGCCGGCCCACGGGCGGGCGGCGCGACCCGCAGGACCGAGCGCCCCAAAGCGATCGTGCTGCTTGGAGACCATGACCTGGGCGTGCCTCTGGACCTCGAAGTTCTGCCGCTCGCGCGGCTCGGAATCGAGACCTGGTGGATACCGGGCAAGCACGATTCGGATGTTTCGCAGTGGCATCAGAACCTGTTCGTGCCGAATCTCGCGGACCGCAACCCCGATGGTCGGGTGGTCGAGATCGCCGGCGTGCGAGTCGCCGGATTGGGCGGAGTGTTTCGGGGCAAGTGGTGGATGCCCGATCCCGCGGCGCCGCGGTATCAGCACGCTCCGCGCTGGAAGAGCAGGCGCGAATGGCTTGAGCAGATTAAGTGCGAGCGGAAGAAGCGCCGAAATGCGGCCGCTTACGGGGATCAACTTGTGCGCGAGGCTTACACGAGCATCTGGTTCAAGGATTACGAGCGGCTTCGGAATCAGCGCGCCGACGTGCTCGTCTGCCACGAAGCGCCCTCGTGTGATCGCCACGGATTCCGGGCGCTCGATGATCTGTTCCGTCTCGTAAATAGCAGTAACGTTTTGCAGGGACCGTTTTATGGTGCCGCGTCGAATCGCTTGGCCGCTGGAATGAAAATGCCCGGCAGTTCAACTGGACCAAGTCTGCCGCACAGCGCGCATGGACCTTGCCGGTGGCCACCTCCAGTGCGGCGAACAGGCTGCCGGTGCCGTGGCGCGTGTAATCGTGAGTGCGGCGCGCGGGCCGCCCCGGCCATCGGCAGCAGCCGCCGGGTGCGGTCGAGCGCCGGAATCTGGGATTTTTCGTCCGGTCAGCTTGCGGTCGAACTCGGGGTCGGTGCTGAATTTGAAGGTTTCGACTAGGTGCGGTTGCAGTTGGTACTTCTGCCAGATGCGATGCGCGGTAGCCGGCAAAAGCCCAACTTCCCTGGCCAGCCGCCGTACGCTCCAATGGGTGGCAGCCTTGGGCTTGCGCAAGGTCGCGCTGATAACCGCCTGTTCCTTGACCGCATTTATCCTGCGCGGTCGTCCGGAGCGCGCCAGGATACGCAATCCAGCCAGCCCCGTCTCGCGATAACAACGGCGCCACAGGAAGACGGTACGCTGGGTAATATCGAGGCGCTCTGCCAACTCGCGGATGCTCTCGCCGTCCGCGCTGCCGAGCACGATTCGCGATTGCGTCGCCAACTCCTGCGGGGTGCTATGGCTGCGCAACCACGCCTCCAGCTGCCGCCGATCTGCTCCGCTCACTTCCACTCCCCCACCTTGTACGCCCATGCTGCATAGACGGCCAACCTCAATACTTAATTCAGAGACGTGAGACCTAGCGGAACCAGCGGTAAGAGCGGATTAATTCCTCGTTCCCGGGCAGCGTGTCATCGCTCAACTGTAAACGGCCGGACCGAGCCTTCTTCGGGAACGTGTCCTTGCAAGACGAGTCTTACCTATGCGGACTAGACTCGGGCGCGCTATCGGCGCCGCTTCAGGGCCGCGCTAGAGAAACCCTTCATGGTCCGATATTTCGGGACGTGTTTATATCAACGAATCGGAATTTGCAACGACTGTTGCTAAACGCCACAGTCGGCGTATGTCCGAGAATCAGCGATCACCTTTGTTTTTGATTCTATAGACTGGCACCGCTCGTGCTTCAGGGCTTTGGGCCCCGTCGAAGGCGGAGCGTGGGCCGACTCGCGCGAAGTCGTCGGATACGGTTTTGGGGGTTTCTCCCAGGGCCACGATGGCTGCTGATCGGGTCCGAATCCGGATTTAGGGAGAGTCAAAGTGGAAGTTGGAATCCTATACCTACCAAGTATCGGCAGCAAAGCAGAAATCAGCGCCGGGATGGCCGGACGGCGAACGGACCTGTACCAGCGCATGCTAAGCGATTTGGCGGACCAGGCTCGCTATTTGGACCAGCATGGATATTACGGCGTTGCCTTCACCGAACACCATTTTCACATTGAAGGGGAAGAGGTATCGACTAATCCGATTTTGCTAGACCTTTATTTGGGGATGCAGACCAGCCGATTGCGGGTCGGCCAATTAGGCCTGGTGTTGCCGGCACAGAATCCGATTCGAGTCGCCGAGGACATAGCGATTCTTGATCAAGCAACGAAGGGCCGCGCCTTTGCCGGATTCGCCCGGGGCTATCAACCGCGTTGGGTCAATACTATTGGCCAGCATTACAAAGGCTTGGCCGACAATCAGAAGGATCCCGATGGTTACGAGAAGCTCAAGCGTGAACTGTACGAAGAGCATTTCGACATAATCATGAAGGCTTGGACCAATCCAACGTTCAGCCATCACGGCAAGCACTGGCAGATTCCTCCGCCCGGGATTTTCTGGGCGGCGCAAGAGGTCACGCGCAGTTACGGCCGTGGCGTGGATGAAAGGGGGATATTGCGGGAGGTCGGAATTGTGCCCGAACCGTATCAGAAGCCGCATCCGCCGCTGTTCCAGCCGTTCAGCTTTTCGGAAACGTCGGTCATATGGGCCGCGCAGCACAACGTCGTGCCCATCACCATAGTCGCCGACAAGGAGATCTGCACAGGACAGTTCAAGGCATGCCAGAACGGCGCGGCGCAGATCGGGAAGAAGTTGGGGTTCGGCCAGGGTATGGGAATCACGCGGGAAATCGTCGTGGCCGACACCGACGAGGAGGCGGTCGCGATCGCGCGCGAGGCAGGCTGTTTTATATGGACCAAATTCTTCGAGCCGTTTGGATTTAACGCCGCGCTCGCCAGGCCGGGCGAAAACTATAAAGACGTTCCAAACACATTCGAAGCGATGTGCGATCGCGGCCTGACCATCTGCGGCAGTCCTGATACCGTATCGCGAAAACTCGAACGGTTGTTCAAAGACCTTCCCGCGGAATATTTCTGGATATTCTTCTACAACGAGTTGATTCCCCAGAAAGCGGCGATGCGCATGCTGGAATTGCTCACGACCAAGGTGTTACCCAATTTCACGGACAAGATTCGTTGAGCAGCCGAATCGGAGCATCGGCGAAATGAATTGGCCGGCAAGACAAGCGACGCGCCTGTCCAGCTTCAATCTCGTCTTATGTCTCCGCGATCCGCCGCGCTGAGTCAGGTGCTAGGGTGTGCGCGTGTATCTGAGAATCATGTCTATTATTTTGACGTGACCGGCAAGTCCAGCGCGTTATTCCGGTGGACGTGCAGCTCGCTAGCGCTTAAGCCGGACTGCGCTGTGGGCATGCGGTTATTGCCAAACCGGGCACGTGAACATAAACGGAGAGACATTATAAACACGCACGGGACAGGCGTCATCCCCATGATCGGAACAGGCCGCTCGGGTTTTCGAAACTTTGATGGGAGAGGTGGCACTTCGCGATTATGACATTGTCGACATGTGCCATATTCCGTCGCAGCGGGGCGGTTATTGCTATGGCAGCCAGATAATGTATGTTGCGCGTGCGAAAAATGGCGAGGGATGATTTGAGCGCTGCGCTGGTTCAGGGGGTCTATCCGTTTGTAGAGAACCTCTATCACTGCCTGCGCTGCAATTATTGCGTCGAAATGCGCTGGCAGGAGCGCGGGATTCAACATGTCTGCCCCACGTTGCTTCATCACAACCCTGCCCCGGGCTATTCGGGCAAGGGCTATCTGGCGACCGCGCGCGCACTGCTGGAAGGCGAAGAACTGCCAATCGATTCGCTGGTCGAACGTCTTTTCAATTGCACGACCTGCGGCAATTGCGAGGAGGTCTGTCCAGTTGGATTGCGCCCCGCACATCTCGTCAGACAGGTCCGCGCGGCAATGGCGGCGCAAGGACTGGCGCCCGCGCCAATCGCGGCGTGCGCCGCGAATGTTATCGAGCATCACAATCCTGCCGGAGCGCCGAACGAGGCGCGCAACGCTTGGGCTGTGGGCCTTGCCGGTATCGCAGCCGATGCCGAGACGCTCTACCTTCCTGGATGCGCGGCAAGTTGCGACGCGCCTGATGAAGCGCGCGCCACTGTTTCAGTTTTGCATCAAGCCGGCCTGCCGCTGAAATTGTTGCCGGCCGATCAGGCGCGCTGCTGCGGCGCCCCATTGGGAGAAATCGGCTACTCGGCCGAGGCCGACGCGGAACGGTGGCAATTGGCTGCCGCGATCGAACGCAGTGGATGCAGGCGGATCGCGGTCTCGGGCGCCGAGTGCGTGCCGAGCCTTGCTGGCGTTGATGTCACCGGTGGGGTCGAAGTGCTTCACGCTTTTGACCTGGTCGAGCGGGCAATCGCGGAGAATCGAATCGACTTTAAGCCCAACACGCACGTTCCGCGCGGCCCCATCGCAGTTCTCGACTCATGTCATCTTAGCAAGCCGAGTCACAGTGTTGCCGGGGCCGCCGACTACCCGCGGCGAATCCGCGCCTTGCTGGAACGCCTTGGATGTCGAACCGCCGAGGCCCCGGATCAGGGAAGCTACGCCATTTGCTGCGGCGCCGCTGGCGGAATGCCGTATATGAGTCCGCTATCGGCGGCGCGCATGGCGGAAGGAAAATTGCGGTCTTTTGCCGAGGTTGGGGCAGTCGCGGTGATCACCGCCAGCCCGCTTTGTATAGCTCATTTGCGCCGATCGCAGATTAGGGGCCTGCCGGAAGCGATGGGGATCTTCCAGTTCATCGAAACCTATTTCCGATTGAGGCCGATGGCGCGATGAAGCTCAGCGAATTGAGAAAGGAACTGGCCGGCCAAGGCGGCGCGATCGTGCTAGAGGACAAGATCGATCTGCTTGGATATCGGCGCGACTCCTCAATTGCGCTTGGGGGCAACCCGTCGGCGGCGGTGATCGCGCGCAGTGTGGAGGATGTTGTTGCGACGGTCGTGGCGGCCAATCGGCGCAAGGTTCCGCTTTACGTGCGCGCGGCCGGATCGACTTATGCCGGCGGGGCGAATCCCTGCGACGGTGCGATTGTGCTAGATACTTCGGCGCTGAGGCAAATTCTTAAAATCGATGAAGATCGTGGGCTCGCGCTGGTCGAGCCAGGCGTTACTTACGGTGCGTTGCTGGCTGAATTGGGGCAGCGGGGTTTGACCTTGGGAGTGGTTCCGCTGACCGGCGCGGCTGGTACCGTGGGCGGTGCGATAGCCTCACACGGTTTGGGCACGGGCTCGCCGCGTTATCAAAGCACCGGCGACGAAGTAGCAGGCTTGGAAGTCGTTATGCCCAACGGAGAAATTTTACGCACCGGCAGTGCTGCGCTGGCCGATGCGGGTTTCTTCGCCCGTTACGCCATCGGTCCCGATTTGACAGGAATCTTCCTCGGCGCCAACGGGTCTCTTGGGGTGATTACCAAAATCGCTTTGTGGGTTCATCCCAAGCCTTCACATCAGGAGACCTTCGCTTTGGGTTTTCCGGACTACGAATCGGGCGCGCGTTTCATTTCGTCGATTCAACTCAAGGAGTTGACGCACAACGTATGGTACGGCGCCGGGTACGAGGACAAGGCGATCGAAGCGCGCGTGACAGGCGCCCGGCCGCAATTCGAGCGGGCCGCTCTACCGCGATTCTGTCTGGCGCTTGACGCCCGCGGCGCAAGGGAGGAGGTGGTGCGCGATCGCGCGCGCATAGTTGCGGAAGCAAGTAGGTTCGGCGGCGCCGATTTCGCCGTTTTCGACGAGGTCTTTTTCGCCAAACTGCGCCGCGACAATACTTTCTGGTACTCGTACGCAGGGTATTTCGCCCGCTCCATGTGCGCGTTGCTGATGTGCTCGATGGCGAACGAGACCATCCCGCGTTTCTTCCGCGTGATCGAAAACAATCGCAAAGCTTATCCGGAATTAACTTGGGCCGGCGGTTTGGTGCTCTGCCGCCGTGGCGTGCATGGCGCCGTAATCGTTTTCTATGATGAGCGCGAGCAGTGGGAGACGGTCCGCGTGGCGTCCGAGCGATGCGGCGCCGAATTGCTCGCGATCGGGTGCGTTCCTTACAAATCTGGCCGGGTTTGGGCGCCGATGATGGAGCGATTTCGACCCTATCACGCGACTCTCGCAAATTTGAAGAAGGTGCTTGATCCCAACGGAATCATGAGCCCCGAGGTTCTTGGCTTGTAAACTGAAAGGAGCTTTCCGATGCGTGAATTGAAGCTTGACGAAGTGCGTAAGATGCTCGAGGCGTCCGCGCGCGAGGCGCGGCGCTGCGGTAAGCCGAGCACGACCGCGATTGTCGATTTCGGCGGCCATCTGCGCGGCCTGGAGCGGCCCGAGGGCGGCCGGATCGCGAACGTCGATATCGCGATCAAGAAGGCATGGACGGCGATCGCCTTCAAACGTCCGACCGCGATGGTGCGGGCGATAATGATGCCGGATGCGATGGCGTACGGTCTCCAGCACACCGACGATCGCATCTGCATGGTCGCGGGCGGTTTTCCGATCGTGGAAGGCGGCGAATTCCTCGGCGCCGTCGGCGTCAGCGGCGGAACTATCGATGAGGATATCGCTTGTTGCATCGAAGCGCTAAAGGTTTGTGGATTCGCGATCGAATTCGCCGATCCGCTAAAAGCGGCGAGATAAGAATCCGCCGCATTTCTGAACCGCCTATGAACAATCAGATCAGCAGATTTCCGATCCCTTCCTTGAGCGAGATGCCGGACGATATTCGAGCACGGATAGAACAGGTTCAAGCCAAATCAGGGTTTATACCTAACGTATTTCTGGCCTTGGCTCATCGTCCGAACGAATTTCGGGCGTTTTTCGCTCATCATGATGCCTTGATGGAGCGGACCGGCGGATTGAGCAAGGCGGAACGCGAAATGATCGTGGTTGCGACCAGCGCCGCCAATCAATGCCACTACTGCGTGATAGCTCACGGAGCAATCCTGCGAGTACGGGCGAAGAACCCGCTGATAGCGGACCAGATTGCGATTAACCATCGAAAGGCGGATATCACGCCGAGACAAAAGGCGATGCTCAATTTTGCGATGAAGGTTGCGTGTACTCCGTATGGAATCGTCGATGAAGATTTCGAGTCGTTGCAAGGTCACGGCTTCAGCCGTGACGACATATGGGATATCGGAGCGATTGCCGCCTTTTTTGCAATGTCAAATCGAATCGCAAATGTCGCCGACATTCGTCCAAACGACGAGTTTTACTCGCTCGGACGTAAATGAGAATACGGTTCAGACGGCGGCCCACGCCGTTTAAACCGGCATCGAGGGTCAGGACGGCAACCCTCATACTTCGCATCAACGCCGCTTCGCTACAATGGCTTCGAGATATTCGCCGCGATGACGAGGGTTCCCCCCGGCCTGCACTGGACCGGTCGAGTAGCGCGTAAAGCAGGGCGCGGAGGGCCTAGAAGCGGTCTCATAAATACCGTCGAAGCAGGATGAGGATACAAGCGAGGTGGACGAAGCCGAGAAAGTTTTCCGGGTAACGCTCCCAGCGCACCACCAGGCGGCGGAAGTTATGC
>JAKAVC010000061.1 GCA_021817345.1 Deltaproteobacteria bacterium
GGTCGTCATAATCAGCGTGGTGATGTTCGCGGCGAACATGGTGCCGTGCCTTTATCCGAGGCTCGGCAAGGGAGTGGCCGAGACCGGGATGCTGCTGGCAATCGCGATGCTGCTGGTTGCGGGCTCGGTTGGCTTCGTGTTGGCGCTCAACAAAAGCTACGGTTTTCTGCGCGGCAACGTCTTCACCGATATCGGCGGCCATGTGGCGTTCGCCGCGCTCGGATGGGTGACGCTTACGATTTGCGCGGTGTCCTACCGGATGCTGCCGGCGTTCCTGCTGCCGAAGATCCAGCTTCCGCGCTCGGCGATATGGCAGCTATGGACGTTTGCCGC
Organism: Deltaproteobacteria bacterium; assembly: GCA_021817345.1. GTDB lineage: Bacteria > Desulfobacterota > Binatia > Binatales > Binataceae > DTIX01. The sequence continues at coordinate 334 of JAKAVC010000061.1, forward strand.
GGCGACCGTCGCGCTCGGAATAACCCTGCTGGCCGGACTCCCCGGCGAGAGCTTCTGGAGCGTGGTGGTTGCGCTGTCGCTCGCCGCCTACATGGTGACGATCGCACGCCAGGTGCGCTCGCGGCGGATGCCGATCGATTTCACGACGCGGCACGCGATCGCGGGTATCCTGTGGCTGATCGCAGCAATCGGAGCCGGCGTCGCGGTTTCAATTACCGGGCCGACCAGCATATCGGGTGAGCGGCTTGCCGCCGCATACGGCACCCTGGGGCTTCTCGGCTGGGTGTCGAACTTCATCATCGGGATGTCGTACCAGCTTTTTCCGGGATTCGTCGGACGGGTCAGAACCGGTTTCGGATGGCCGGCGGCAACCATCGCCGAGCTTTCGATAAAACGGACGCGGCCGTTCGTATTCGCCGCCTTCAACGCCGGGGTTGCAGCCGTGGTCGCGGGCTTTGCCGCCGGCTCGATCGGAATTGCGTGGCTCGGCGCGTGCGCGATCGCCGCCGCCGGACTGGTCTATTCCGCCGTGACGCTGTGGACCCTGAGCTACGCCTATCGGCGCTCGCTTCCCGCCGCGGCCCGCACTCCGCTTCGCATCATACCGTCGTAACCGGTTTCGGAGTGCGGGGGCTTTCGGGAGCTCCGCAGGTCGCCGCGGACAGGGCGGCAGCGCGGCCTAGACTCTAGCGTGAGGCGTAGGAACCGCCCGAAGTTGCGCGCGGCGCGGCGCTCCCGGCCCGGGTTGGCTGCCTTCTTCCTGCTGGGACCATCGGAAAAAAATCGCCGAGAAAACGCACATCAGGAAAAGACCGTCGACGATCCACATGAATAATCCCCCAAGCACCTGGTCTTCCATCGGCGTAAGTCCAAGCGGGTGCGGGGCGGGCATGTACCACGTGTAGAGAACTTGATGCGCAAGCGTGATCGGCGCGGCGACCGCGGTCATAGGAATGAGCAGCAGGAAGACGTAGAGAATCTGGTGCGGATACGAAAGAGGGGGGAATTCCGGAAGCGGGCTCATGACCGGCCACCACATCACCAGGCCCGCCACGATGAAGAGCAGATGGATTGGAATACGCAGGGCCTCGCGATGGCAGGCCGCGTCCAGAATGAGCGGATCGTGAGCGCCGACGAAGAGCAGCGTGAAGAACAGGAACGCCACCAGCGGCTTCGTCAGCAACGCCAGAACCGGCCTGAGCGGCCGGCTCAGCATCCACGGCCGCAGCATCCAGTCCGGGGTCGCCAGGATGAGCAGCGGCGGCACGATCAGGGTTAGCGTGAAGTGCTCGATCATGTGCACGAGGAAGAACCGATGACCCACCCCGATCGCGTCCATCGGACCGAGCGCAAGCAGCAACGCCACCATCGCCCATCCGAACATGATCTTGCGGTCGCGTCCCAGCGCTCGCCCCGCGCGCCTGGCTCCCAGGGCATAAATGGCGCCGAGCGCCGCGACTGCGATCGCGGCGCCCGGCGTTATGTAAAGCAATTGAGCCACCGTGAGCAGGCTCAGTGTCCCGGCAGGAGAATCCTCGCCAACGGCACCGCGAACCACAGGTGATGCGACAGGTATGTGAAGAGCAGGAGCAGGGAGATGAGCAGCACTGCGGCGATCACCAGCGCAAAGCCGAAAATCGACGTCAGCACGTAGCTGTCGTAGCGCAGGTGCATATAGAATCCCGCGACCAGCACGAATTTCGCCGCCGACAGGATGAGTAGCAGCGGAATCATCACCGGGGCCAGCGCCTGCACGTAGAAGACCGTGATCTCCAACGCGGTCAGCACCACCAGAAACGCGGCGACGGTTACATAAACCGAGGCGCCCGGATGAACGTGTTGTTCGAACTGTTCGTGGACTGCGGCTTCTGCGGTCATGCGCCCTTAACCTTCTGCATCAGATATACGAGGGTGAAGATAACCACCCACACTATATCAACAAAGTGCCAGTAAAGACCGGCCAATTCCACTGACAACGCGCGCGATTTCGGCAGCCGGTCCATGAACGAGACTACCAGCAGCACGCTCAACCATACCACGCCGATGAAAACGTGGAAGCCGTGGAACCCGACCAGCGTGAAGAAGCACTGTGAGAACAGGTCGGTCGTGAAGCCAAGGCCGTGATGGTACAGGCTGGTGAATTCGTAGGCCTGGTCGCCGAGGAAGATGAGACCGAAGAGCACCGTCCCCGCCAGCCATACGCGCTGCCAGGTCTTGTCGCCGCGCTGGGTCGCCGCGAGAGCCAGCACCATCAGCAGGCTCGACATCAGCAAAATAAAGGTGCTGAACGAGGTGAGCGGAATCTCAAGCACGTCGGCGCCCGGGCCGCCCATGCTCCGGCTTTTGTACACCATGAAGGTCGCGATCAGCGTGGCGAAGAACACGCTCTCCGAACCGATAAACGCCCACAGGCCGACCTTGCGAAGGTCTTCGCCACCGCCTCCGCTGGCCGCTTCGGTCTCGTGCGTGTGCTGGCCGAAAGTCGGGTATTGAAACGCCATCCCGATTATCGACAGGAACAGGATCACGCCGCCGGCCATGATGAGCCGCCACCAAGCCACAACCACGCCAAGCCCGCACAAGAGCAATCCCGCGGCAAGCACGATCGGGAAGAAGGAGGGCTCGGGCATGTGGATCGCCTCGGCCTCGCCGTTAGGCGGATCACCAGCGGACGCCACGGCCGCCGCGCCATGCGAACCAGTGCCGTATTTGCGCGCCCAGAAGGCGTCGCGCCCGGAAACGCTCGGAACCGTCACGAAGTTAAACGCGGGCGGAGGCGAAGGAATCGACCATTCCAGCGTCCGCGCGTCCCACGGATCGGCCGGGGCGATCTCGCCGTCGCGCAGGCTCCTCAGCATGTTGATGAACATGAGGAGGAAGGCGAATCCGAGGATGAAAGCCGACACCGTCTCGAACTGGTTCCAGAAGGTCCAGCCCATCCCGGAGCCGTAGGTGTAGATGCGCCGCGGCATGCCCCACGTTCCAAGAAAGTGCATCGGAAAAAACGTGCCATTGAAGCCGATTACCGTCAGCCAGAACTGGACCTTGCCAAGCTTCTCGCTCAGCATCCGGCCGGTGACTTTGGGCCACCAGTAGTAGAAAGCGCCGAGAATCGCGAACATCACGCCGCCGAACAGCACGTAGTGGAAGTGCGCGACGACGAAGTAGGAGTCGGTCTGCTGCAGGTCGATCGGCACGGCCGCGTGCATGATGCCGCTGAGCCCGCCAATCGTAAACTCCACGATAAAGCCGAGGGCGAAGTAAAAGGCAGTCGTCATCTTGAGCGACCCGCCCCAGACCGTCGCGATCCAACTGAAGATTTTGATCCCGGTTGGAATCGCGATGAGCATCGAGGTGATCGCAAAGGTCGCGTCGGCTACCGGACCCATCCCGGTCGCGAACATGTGGTGGCCCCACACGCCGTAGGACAGGAACGCGATCAGGATCAGCGAATAGGCCATCATCGGGTAGCCGAACAGCGGCTTGCGCGAGAACGTCGGGATGATCTCAGAGATCATTCCGAACGCGGGCAACGCCATGATATAGACCTCGGGATGCCCGAAGAGCCAGAACAGATGCTGCCACAGTATCGGCGTGGCGCCCGCGACCGCCTGGTAATAATGCGTGCCGAAAAAGCGGTCCATGAACAGGAAAATGAGTCCCACGGTCAGCGGCGGGAAGGCCAGCAGAATCAGGATCGAGGTAACGAGGATCGACCAGACGAACATCGGCATCCTCATGTACGTCATCCCCGGGGCGCGCATCGTCACGATTGTCGTGAAGAAGTTGAGCCCGGTCATAACCGTCGATACGCCGAGGATGAGCAGGCCGATATCCCAGAAGTCGATCGCCATTCCGGGCGTGTACTGGCGCTCGGTAAGGTTCGCGTAACCGAACCATCCCGCGTCCGGCAGTCCGCCGTGATGCCAGAACCAGCCCATGTGCAGGAACACCGCGCCGGACAGGAAGATCCAGAAGCTAAGCGCGTTGAGGCGCGGAAAAGCCACGTCTCGCGCACCGATTTGCAGCGGCACGAGGAAATTCGCCGCGAAGCCCAGCAGAAGCGGCATCACGACCAGAAAGATCATCGTGGTGCCGTGCATCGTGAAAACCTGGTTGTAAACGTGCGCGGACAGGAACGTGTTGTTCGGCTCGAACAGCTGGATACGGATGAGCAGCGCTTCGATCCCGCCCAGCATCATGAAGAACAGCGCGCTTACGCCGTACAGCACCCCGACCCGCTTGTGGTCGATAGTGTTCAGCCAGGAGATCGGATCGCCCTTCAAATAACTCGGATATTCAGCCGGAATTGCTTTTGGTTGTGCGGCCATGTGCAAAATCCCTACTTAAGGCTTCCCAAATACGCCACGAGGTCATCGAGCTCCGGACCGCGAAGCCCCAGGGCCGGCATGTTCGCTCCGGGCTTGAGCCCGACAGGATTCTCGATCCAGGCTTTCAGATCCTTTGGATCGTTCTTCATGATCCCACCCGCGATAGTGGTCCGGCTCGCGAGGTGCGTCAAGTTGGGCCCGATGTAGCCTTTGGAAACCCCGGTGATAGTGTGGCAGGCGGTGCAAGGGCTGTTGGCGAATATGGCCGCGCCCTTCGCCGCGCGAGTTCCCGCGGCGGGCTGTACCGGAGGAGCCTCCTGCGCCTTCTCCCAGGCGGCGAACTGGGCGGGCGTATCGACGAAGACCCTAAAGCGCATGTTGGCGTGCGAATCTCCACAAAACTCCGCGCACTGCCCGTAATACTCACCAGGTGTGTTCGCGATGAACCACATATGGTTCACCTGGCCGGGAATCACGTCGCGCTTGCCGCCGAGCGCCGGGACCCAAAAGCTGTGGATCACGTCCGCGGAACGGAGCGATACCCAGACGGGACGATGCTCGGGGATATGCAATTCGTTGGCAGTGACGATGGGTGTGCCCGGATAGCGGAACTCCCACCACCACTGGTGAGCGATGACGGTGACTTTGAGCGAGTCCGCAGGCGGCGCCGGCGGTTCCTCACGGAAGATCGTGCGAATCGTCGGAATCGCGATCAGCAGCAGGATGAAGGCCGGGCCGAGCGTCCATGCAAGCTCAAGCCTCATGTCGGTGTGCGTTTCGGACGCCGCCTCGCCTTCACCAGCGCGCCTGGAGAACACGAAAACCGCCAGAACGAAGGCAACAACGACGATCCCAAGAACGAACAGATCCAGCCAGGTAACTTCGACGAACAGGCTGTAAATCCAATTGGCATAATCCGACTTGGGCGCAAGAGTGTTCATCGGCGGATTGGCCCTCTGGCAACCCGCGACGACCGCTGGCAGCGCAAGCATCAGCGGCGCAAGGCCGCTTAATTTCCTTTGAGCAAAACGCGCTCTCATTCCGACTCTCCCACTGCGGTGGAACTCGCCGCCGCAATCACGCGCCTCATCCCCGGCAGCGAGCACAGCCCGAAGAGTCCGAGGAATCCCAGAGTCATCAGAGCCTCTACCCATCCGAACGGCACCTTGTGGGGCGAAAGCGACGGAACGACGAGCACATAGCGCTCGAGCCATAGCCCGATCATTCCCAGAAAAGCGACGGTGCCGAGGATTGCCGGCGTGCGCTTGGGCCTCGCGCCCATCAGCACCGTGAACGGGATCACCCAGATGAGCACGAAAGCGCTCCACGAAAGCGGCAGCCATGGCATGTAGTGATCGCGGACGACGATGAAGAAGGTTTCAATCGGGATGTCGCCGTACCAGATGACGATGTACTGCGCAAACAGCGTGTACACCCAGAAAACCGAAAACGCGAATACCAGTTTCCCGTAGTCGTGTAAAACCTTGGGCCGCGAGAAAACGTTTCCCGACGGCAGACGCCTGCCGAGAAGCACCGCTATCAACGCCATCATCGCCAGCGCGCTCCACCACGCGCCAGCAAAGAAATACCAGCCGAACAGCGAACTCTTCCACAGCGGCGACAGCGACATCACCAGGTCGAACGCAAGCAGCGAGTAAACCAGCACATACGCGATTCCGATCGCCGGGGCAAGGCGCCGAATCGCGCGCGGGGGCATCTTGATATTGTTGCCGTCGGCCACCCATTCCAGGGCCTCTTCGCTGCGCGACGCCTTGACGAACCAGAAACTCAGGACGGTGATGATGAACAGGCCGAGCCCGTCACGAGCGAACAGGAACGGCGTGTTCAGCCAGGTCTCCTTGTTCGCAATGGGATGGAGAATCCAGGGGAAAATCTCGGTGCGCCCGACGTATAGCCCCCAGAACAGGATGAACCCGACCGGCAGGAAGGCGATAAACGCCTCCGCGAGCCGGTACTGGACCTGTCCCGCCCATCGCGCCTGCGTCAGGTAGAACGCGGCCGAAGCGGCTACGCCGGCCTGGGCGACGCCCAGGAAGAACAGGAGATTGACCAGGAAAATCTCCCACACCCGCTGGGACAATCCCGCCGTAAGCGCGGCGATGAACGCCACTACTCCAACAGCGGTCAGGACGCCGAGGGTTCCAACCACTCCCGCCGGTATCTTCACGTCGTCGGGCGAGATGGAACGGGCTGGTTTGGACGGTTCAGAGTGCGAACTCATTTCAGGTACGGTCCTTGATCTTCACGCTGCTTCGTGAACGACGGTTTCCCCGCCAGCTCCCTTCAGGATGCCTTCGACACGATCCTTTTCGGACTCCGGGCATCGCACCAGCACCCCGAAGCGATCCGAGCTGAAACGCTCGGAGTAGCCGGGAATCGGATCGATTTGCGGCATGCGCGAGTTCAGCAGAAACCCGAGCACGGCCGAGGTCCCTCCAAACAGAATCATCAGCTCGAAAGCGATGATGATGAACGGAGGCAGTGAAACAATCGGTTTGCCGCCGGCATTGAGCCACCATTCCATCGAGGTCCCAATGGTCACCGCGAATCCCGTAAGAATCCCGGTGATGCCGCCGGTCAGGACCAGGGCGCGCACGGGACTGCGTCCGTACCCGAGCGCGTGGTTGATGTGCTCACTGGGAATGGGCGCGAACACCCGCGTCGGTTGGATGTGTGCGTCTTTCAGCTCCTCGATCGCGTGGACGCACATCTCCTCGTTGGCAAACGAGCCTATTACGTCAATCTCGCCGCTCATTTCAGCCCCGGATAGTAGTCATCGCGAACCGCTTCGCGCAGCCAGTGAATACCTTCTTTCAGCTCGGTCATCGAGATGATTGGCATGAAGCGCGCAAATAGTGAGAACAGTCCAAGAAACCATGCGAAGCTGCCCACCGTAATCATGATTTCGGTGATTGACGGATGATAAATCGCCCACTGCGAGGGGTTGAAGTTATTCTCCTGCGACACGGCGATGATCATGAATCGCTCGAACCACATCCCGATGTTGACGAAGATCGTGATGATGAACAGCACCACCGTGTTGCGCCTTACGCGCGGTGAAAACAGCGGCAACGGCGCGATACAGTTGCAAAAGATGCAGACCCAGAACACCCATCCATGCGGCCCGAAGTAGCGCTCATGGAAGGTCATCATCTCGATCGGATCCTTGCCGTACCACACGATGAAGGACTCGACGCCGTACGAGTAGCTGACGATGAGCGAGGTCAGCAGAACCACTTTGGCAAGGTTGTCGATGTGCCATTCCGTGACCAGGTCTTCGAGATGCATGATCTTGCGCATCGGGATCAGCAGCGTAAGCACCATCGCGACACCGGAGAAGATCGCTCCGGCCACAAAGTAAGGCGCGAAGATCGTGCTGTGCCATCCCGGCAACTGCGCCATCGCGAAGTCCCACGACACGACGCTATGTACCGAGAGAACCAGCGGTGTCGCCAACCCGGCCAGCAGCAGATACGCCATCGACCAATGTTGCCACTGGGTGTCGGTTCCCCGCCATCCGAGCGACAGGATCGTGTAGAGAGTTTTGCGCCATCCCTTGGCCACGTCACGCGCGTTGGCGACATCGGGAATTAGACCCATGACCAGGAACAGCGCGCTGATCGTCAGGTAGGTGCTGACTGCGAACGCGTCCCACACCAGCGGCGAGCGGAAGTCCGGCTGCAGCGACCGCTCATTTGGATACGGCAGCAGCCAGTACGCATACCAGGGCCGGCCAACGTGGATGATCGGGAACAGGCCGGCGGTCAGAACGGCAAACAGCGTCATGGTCTCGGCGACCCGGTAAACGGCGGTGCGCCATCGGGTCCGGAACAGGTACAAAATCGCCGAGATCAGCGTCCCCGAGTGCGCAATTCCGACCCAGAAGACGAAGTTGGTTATGTACATCGCCCACATCGGGCCCTGCCGCAACCCGGTCACGCCCAGGCCCACGTAGATCTGGCGCGTCCATAATGCGGCAGCTATCGCTACGAGCGTGAAGCAGAACCCCACCCACACCCAGTAAACGAACCCGGGCGCTTCCATGATCTTGCGAACACCCCGGTCGATGTCGGCATAGGTAGGTCCGGAAACTGGCTCAGCCGCGGCAGCCACTTATGCTTTCTCCCTCTCGTTATAGAGCTCACGCAGGTAGGTGATGGCGGGCTGCGTATTCAGCTCATTGAGCGAACGGTAGGTCCGCTTATCGTTATTCGTCGCCACCCTGCGCTTCATCATCTCGCTGTTCTTGTCGTTCATATCGCCGAACGAGAGCGCGTGGGTCGGGCAGGTCTGCACGCACGCCGGCACGATCTCGCCATCGCGCACCGGGCGCTTCTCGATCATTGCGTTGATCTCGGCGTGACGGATGCGCTGAACGCAGAATGTGCATTTTTCCATTACACCCGCGCCGCGCACGGTCACGTCGGGGTTGAGCTGGTAGTTGAGCGGCTCGGGCCACTCGGGCTTCCACCAGTTGAAGCGCCGTACCTTGTAGGGACAGTTGTTCTCGCAGTAACGGGTTCCGACGCAGCGGTTGTAAACCTGGCCGTTGAGACCCTCCTGCGTGTGGTAGGCCGCAAAAACCGGACAAACCGGCTCGCACGGCGCGTGATGGCACTGTTGGCAGAGCATCGGCGCAAGGAACAAAAGCGGCTGATGCTCGTACTTCTGTTCCGGATAATAGCGTTCAAGCCTGATCCACGACATGATTCTGCCGTTGATCACATTTTCGCGGCCCACGAACGGAACGTTGTTCTCCGCGTAACACGCGGCAACGCAAGCGCTGCATCCGGTGCAGGCGTTCGCGTCGATTGTCATGCCCCACTGATGCACCGGGTACTGCCAGGTTGGATACATCTCGTAGGGTTTCGGCACCTCGTCGGTCTGCCACTCCTTGGGCTTGACGCCGTTGGCCAGTTCCGTGATTGTCTGCGCCTCGACGATTGAACGCCCGAGCTCATGCTCCTTGAAAAGGGCCGTGGCCAGCTCGTGCGTGGTATGCGTGGGACTGATCGTAACCGCCGCGCTGAACTGGCCCGGTTTCAGCAACACGAACGGATTGGCGCCGACGCCCTTCGCGTAACGGCCGAGCGAGGTATGCCCCTGGCCGATCGGAACCGAGACGACCCCCTTGCACACCCGCTCGGATATGTGAGCCGCGGTCTTGATTACGCCCTCGCTCGAGCGAATCTCGACCACTTCATCCTTCGAGATGCCGTACTGCTTTGCGGTTTCGGGGTGAATCTCCGCCCAGCTATCCCAGACAATCTGGGTAACCGGCTCGGGTATTTCCTGCAGCCACGGCTTGTCAGCGCCGCGCCCGTCGTAAAGGAACGGATGCGGGTAGGCGGCGAGCACCAGCTTGGGCAGTTCGCGCGAGGCGGGCGAGGTTTTGAGCGCCGCCACGTTGAGCTTCACCTGGGCCTGCTGCGTCGGCTCGACATAGCCACCCTCGCGCAGCGACTGGATCCAGAAGCCTTCCGCGTCGGCGGCCGCCGCCTTGGGATTGAGTTTCATCCATCCGGTGCGAAGCGCGTCCTGGCTGTTTTCCCACGGAGCGGCGTTCTTGACTCCACTCTCACGCGCCGAGGCGATCAGCAGGTCGCCGAGCGGTTTGCTCCAGAACACCGGCTGCATAACCGGCTGTCCGAGCCCATGCACGCCGGCGCGCGGGAATGTATCGCGCCAATCCTCGAGCGGATGATGCAGCGGAAGAAGCAGATGCGCGTACTCGGCGGTCTCGCCGGGAACTCCGCCCGCCCAAACCACCAAGGGAACCTTCTGTATCGCTTCGGCAGCGCGCCATGCCGGCGGCATGCTGAAGACCGGATTGGTCTCGTTGATGAAGAGCACGTCGACTTCGCCGTTGCGCATCGAGTCGAGCGCGGCGACGACGTCGTTGGTGCGAGTCTCCGGCTCCGGCGGCATCCCTTCGAGGAATTCCATCGTGCGGCCCAGATTGCCGGTGACCACATTGAGCACGTAAGCGGCGGCATGAGTGGCGGGATCGTCGCCGCCGGCCAGCGCCACCGCGCCGTCGGCTTTGCCGAACCGCTCACCCATCGCCTCGATCGTTTTCGCTGGAACTCCGGTCTGCTGGCTGACGGTGGCGGGATCGTAGGAAGCAACGAAGCTCTTGAGCCCGGCAACGTCAATCTGCGCGTTGGGCGAAACCCATCCCTGGCTCAGGATGACATTGAGAACCGATAGCGCGATCGCGGCTTCGGCTCCCGCGGGCGCGGCGATCCACTCGTCGCATCGGCCCGCGGTGATATTCATCCGCGGGGAGACGTAGTAGGCATATCCGATAGCCAGTTTGCCGCGCCGCGCCTGAGGCGCGCGAAACTCGGCGAATTGCCGGCCAAGCTCGACCGGCGAGCGCCAGGTTTCGTTGAAATCGGCGCCGAACGAGATGAGAACTTCGGCCTTGTTGAGATGATAGACGGGCAGGTCGCGTTGCCCGAAGCACATCTCGGCGGCGTCGCGGGCGGGGGTCTCGCTTATCGCCTCGTAAAAAATCCCGCGGTACGACTGATAGGCGGCAAGCCAGGCCTCGGTGATGGCTCTCAGCGTAGGTCCTTGATGTGCGGGGCCGAGATAGGCGATCCGGTTCTTGCCCTTCGCCGCCGCGGCCTTGAGCGCATCATTGAGAAGCTTTTCGGCCTCGTCCCACGAGACGGTCTTGAGCGAGGAACCCTGCCGACGCATCGGATTGCGCAGCCGGTCGGGGTTGTACACGCCCTGAAGCGCGGCGTGCCCGCGCGCGCAGATCGTGCCCTTGCCGATCGGGTCGGCCGGATTGCCTTCGAGCTTGATTACCCGTCCCTCGCGGATGCGGGCTACGACGCCACATCCCGCGCCGCACTCGGTGCAGGTGGTCGCGTAGAACTGGGGAACGCCCGGGATGACGTTCTCGTCGGGAACAACGTATGGGATTAGTTTTCTCGCCGCCGGCTGGCATCCCGGTACTGCCGCCGCCGCTCCTGCAGTCGCCGCGAGCTTAAGAAAGGAACGTCTTGAAAACCCCTCTGACATGGTCCTCATCGGCTCAGAAATGGCATGTGTCGCAGTCGGTGCTTACTTTGCGCTGCGTGTGGCAGGTGAGGCAGAAGCCCATATTTATCTCGTGGACCGGTTCGATGCGATCCATCGTCTGCACCGGCCCGTGACAAGTCTGGCAGGCGACACCGGCCGCGATATGTGGCCGATGGGTGAAGCGCACGAAATCCGGAAGCGTGTACACGCGGTTCCATCGAATCTCGAACGGAGGCTGCGTGTGATCCATCCACGGGCGTGTCACCGGCTGGAGTCCGCCGACCAGTGCGGCGCCATGGCACCCTACGCAACGCGCGACCGGGGGAACGCCGGAGGTCTGCGAGCGCCGCGCGTACTCATGGCAGTACTGGCACGGGATTTTATTTATTCCGGCATGAATCCGATGGCTGAACGGAATCGGTTGGGGTACGTCGGCTCTCGGCGCCCAGGGCCGTTGAGACAGCCCAAACGTGAGAAGCCCTGCAACCACCAGCACTGCTGCAAGGGGCAGAATTGTGCGGTTCATGTTTCAGTTTCGACCGGCAAACCTTCGGCCTTTACCACAGGCCTGCGACTGCGGCACACGCTGGAGCGTGCCGCCCTCAGGCGTAGTGATCGACAAGCCGCGCAAATGGGTCACAAACATCAGTTCACAAGGGAACTCCGGCAACCAAATCGGCCGCCGGACGCAAAAACGTTTAAAGTCTCTAACACTGCCCTCGGACGCGATCAAGCAAAAGTAATGAAAAGCAGGAACGCGTCAGATTTGCGGCAGCGTGGGAACCATCCCGTCAATCGATCTGCCAATCGGGACAGCCGCTTTTCTACGCTTCAAAAAATCCGAGTGCAACACCTGAAGAGCTTTTCCTGCCTGCTCGGACCCGGCGAACGGTCCGACACCGGCGCCAGCACTCTCGCCGCAAGGGACGCGGGAGGGCTTTAAGCGCCTTATCTGGCCGCTGTTTTCGCGCTTTCATTGCCCCGGTTTCGGAGCCTCGCAAAGTATGTTAATTAGCTCTGGAAACCTACCAGTGGAGACTCAGAGCATCCAGTGCAGATAAGAACAGCATCGAGACTCGGTTTGCTGCCGCCGTATCTGTTCGCCGAGCTCGACCGCCTGAAAAAGGAAATCCAGAAAAAGGGTGTCGACGTAATCAGTCTTGGTATCGGCGACCCGGACCTTCCGACTCCCCGGCATATTGTCGAAGCGTTAAAGCGCGCCGCCGACGATCCAGCCAACCATCGCTATCCCGACTACCAGGGACTCGATCGTTTTCGCGCGGCCGCAACCGCTTGGTATCAGCGCCGATTCGCGGTGAAACTCGACCCGTCGGACGAGGCTTGCGCGGTCATCGGCTCCAAGGAAGGGATCGCCAATTTCGCCACCGCCGTGGTCGATCCGGGCGATATCGTTCTCATCCCCGACCCCGGCTACCCGGTTTACTTTTCGGGATGTGTTTTCAACGGCGGCCAGGCGTACTTCATGCCGCTGCGCAAGGAAAACGGCTTTCTTCCCGACCTTGCGGCGATTCCCGCGGAGGTGGCGCGGCGGGCGAAACTCATGTGGCTCAATTATCCGAACAATCCGACCGCCGCCACCGCCGAAACTTCCTTTCTGGCCGACGCGGTCAATTACTGCATCAGAAACAATATCATTCTCGCGCACGACCTTGCATATTCCGAAATAGCCTATGACGGATACCGTGCGCCGAGCATCTTTGAAGTTCCCGGGGCGCGTGAATGCGCAATTGAATTCCATTCGCTCTCGAAGACGTACTCGATGACCGGATGGAGAATTGGTTTCGCGGTCGGCAATCAAAACCTGGTCGGCGCGCTCGGACGGGTAAAGACCAATATGGACTCGGGGCCGTTTCAGGCGGTGCAGGAAGCGGCGATCGCCGCGCTGGACGGGCCTGAGGATTGCGTCCGGGAGTATTGCGCGATCTACAAACAACGGCGAGACCTGATGGTGTCCGCGCTCGGAGAGCTCGGCCTCTCCTGCCAGACGCCGCGCGCCACATTTTACGTCTGGGCTGAGGTGCCAAAGGGCTACAGTTCGGCGTCGCTCACCGAGCGCGTGCTCAAGGAAGCGGGCGTGGTAATCACCCCCGGCTCCGGATTCGGCAAGGGAGGCGAGGGATACGTGCGCTTCTCGCTTACGGTGTCGAGCAAACGGCTTGGCGAAGCGGTCGAGCGGCTCAAAGCGCTCCGCCTTTAAACGGGCAGGATGCCTCACCGTGCATTCATTGGCATAGGAACGAACCTGGGAGACCGAGCTGCCAATTATCGGGAGGCGATTCAGCGCATCGGACTCATCCCCGGCACGCGCGTCGTCCGCCAGTCCTCGGTCTACGAAACCGAGCCGGTCGGCGAGGAACTCAAGTACCCGTTTCTTAACGGCGCGATCGAGGTCGAAACCGAACTCGCGCCCGAGCAGTTGATGAAGCGCCTGCTCGGAATCGAACGTGTGATGGGTCGAAAGCGGGTCAAGGGCCGCAAGCCAAAGGTACTCCGAGCTAAATACCGCCCGCGCATAATCGACCTCGACCTGCTCTTCTTCGACAACGAACTAATCGAAACCAAAGCCCTCCACGTGCCTCATCCGCGCCTTCATGAGCGCCGCTTCGTGCTCGCTCCGATGGCGGAACTGGCGCCCGCCCTGATGCATCCCAAACTCAATGCGTCGATCTCGGAACTACTCGTCGCGCTTAAGGATCCGCATCGGGTGACGCTTGCCCGCGCGGAAGTCCTCAGAGCGCCGTCGGCCAGGCGGGAGATTGGATTGCGATAAAAGTCTCCGCCGATTCGGCAGAGTTCAGCGAGATCGGCTAAGCTGCGCACGGGGTCCGATGAGCGCCGTGAGCGTCTCGGCCGTGTCCAGGGGCGATGATTTCGCGGTCTCCAACGTGAATACATAACCGGCGCGTTTGCGGACCACTGCGGCAAGGCAAAACCGAATTGGGTGAGTTTTTCGGACGGACGACTCTTATGAAAGGGGATGGCGGCATGATATTTCGCCGGGTCACAGCGATCGTGACGTTGGCCGCTTTGCTTCTGTTTTCCGGGTGCTCGGCACAACCGGTATCGCGGCGCACGGAGCTGGAGATGGTGGCCGCGGGCGCGATTATCGGAGCGGGAGCCGGTGTACTTTTCGAGGAGGGCAACCCCAAGTATTCGATGGCCCAGAGTGTCGCGGTTGGAGCGGCGGGCATCGCCGGAGCCATCCTGCTGTACGAGGAAATCAAACGCCAGGCGGCCGACTACGGACCGTATAGCAGCACCGTTGGCTCCGAAAGCCAGCAGCAGCCCGGCACCAGCCCTGAAAACGGCGCCTCGAGCGGCGGCAGCGGCACCACCAATGGCAACGCCACTGTCGGCGGCTTGAAGCTGAATTAGAACTGCGCGCGGACGCTTTCCGCGCCGGTACGGAAGCTACTTCTTGCCAGCGCGTTGAAGCGCAACGATTTCGGACGCGCCCCCGCTCTCCGGCAAAAGCGCCTGCGGTTCAGTTGGTTTGTTCGGAACGTTCGGCGACCAGGCGATCGAGTTCGACCCGAAGACGCGCGAGCACTTCGTCATACTTGAAATTGCCGAGCTTGTGGTCTTTCCTCTTCAAGTTGACCGTCGTCGGACCGCACCATAGTCCAAGATCCGCGTCGTCCGTCTCGCCCGGGCCGTTCACCCTGCAGCCCATCACCGCGATCGTTATCCGATAACTGGCCGCGTAGCTGGCCAGTTCCTTGACCTGCTGCGCAAGCTCGACAAACTTTTCATTCTCCACGCGCGAGCACGACGGGCACGAGATGATGTTCAGGCCCTTGCCGAATTCGGGAACCGAGATGAAGCGGCCGGCCGCCACGTCCTCGATTATCCGATGACCGACGAGCACTTCCTCGTGCTTGCGTTCGTTCGGCAGCGTCAGCGAGACCCGAAGCGTATCGCCGATCTCCTGGGCAAGAAGCTCCTCGAACGCAAGCCGCGTCTTGGTGATGCCGTCGGGCGGAAGCCCGGCCTCGGTGACGCCGAGATGGATCGGAACGTCGGGGCGCCGCTCGCTGAAACGGCGATTCGCCTCGCGCACCTTGACCGGGTCCGAGTCTTTCAGTGAGACCACGAAACGGTCGAACCCGTAGTCGTCCATCAGGCTGCAATGGTAAACCGCCGATTCGACCAGCGCGGTCAGTTGATCGCCCGGATATTTCTCCAAAAAGGCCGGCGCCACTGACCCGCAGTTGACCCCGATCCGGATCGCGAGGTCGTTGTCGCGCGCCACTTCGGTGAGCCATCGCACTTTCTGCTCGATCGTCCTGGACTTCTCGATATGGTGAAGATGGCCCGGGTTGTAGCGAATCTTGTCGACGTAGGGCGCGACCTTGTCGGCGAGCTTGTAGTTCTCCTGCAGATCGACCGAGAGCACGATTCCCTCGGTCTGGGCGCGAATCTCCTTGAGAGCGGCGACTTCGCGTTCGTTGTCAACCGCGATCCGCACGATTCCGGCGCCGGCGCCGGCCAGTTGATGCGCCTGGCTGACGGTTGCGTCCACGTCCGCAGTGCGTGTCGCGCACATCGACTGCACCACGATGGGCGCGCCGCCGCCGACTTTGATGCCGCCGATATCAATTTTCCGGGTCTTATGCGCCAAGCTTGTGTTGCTCCATTGGTTGCGCCGTCGCCGTGAGCCCGATGCCCGCAATTCGCAATGAGCCTGCGATTCAGGATAGGCCTGGGTGCGCGCGCTTTTTCGGCGGTTAACTATACCAGATTAGTCCCGCGCGCACAGGCGCTACGGACGCGCACGTCACAATACAAACGGGACGCAAACTCCGGCGAGATCCCGCGCGAGCTCGAACCCGAATGGGCGAGATGGCCGGCTTGAGGCGCTCGACTTAATCTTAAAAAGTCATAAATGGCATGTCATAAGTCAAAATGCTCCTATCGCCAAAGCTGTCTTATACCAGCCACTCTGCTTGGGAAGCCCTACTTATCCAAAACTTGCCCTTTTGATTCGGAAACACTCGCGTCACTTGCAAAGCCCCTTAGACCCGACTAGTGTTCCTAATCCACGCACCTCCATAAGTGCAGAGCGCATGGATTTAGTCCAGTGCTTATGAGACACGGACTCAAACAGGCAGCCGCCAAGGCTGCGGAAGATGTCGGGGGCTAGTTCGATGTTGCCTGCCAGTTCGTCTCATCAAGTTGCCGAGTCGCGGCCCTTCCCGGACGTCATCCTGAAAAGCCAGTTCTTCGACCTGATGGGCAAGCGTGTGCTCTCAAGCGAGCAGCGGCTGATGCTCGCCGTGCTCGCCGACGCCATCAATATCGTGCAGGATGGCAGCCGCTCGTCGAGCGCGCGAAAGCGCGGCTCCTTTGCCGAAGCTCGCAGTTGGATTTTCGCTTCGGGCGTGCGCTGTCCTCTTTCCTTCGACGGCGTATGCGAGGCGCTCGGGATCGACGCCGACGCGCTGCGATGGCGTATCGCGAGCATCATTTCCGGCTCCGCCGATGAACAGCGCGCGACGCCGCTTCGGCTGAGGCTCAAGGAAGCAAGCCGCGTCCAACGTCTTACGGTGAACCGCGTGCGCCGCCGAAACCATCGGCGCCACGGTCGGCTGCGCGAGCGCCGCCCCTAGCTTCATCGCCGCTCGGCAAACAACGACGCGCGCCGACTTTGGCCGCGGTTCTCTTTCCCGTTCAAGCCTGCTACCAAGATAGCGCTGCCGGCCCGCTGGATAGCGCTGGGCCGGCAGGATTTCGCTCGAAAGAGGCGGGGAGTATGGAAGGACCGCTCAGCGGTGTGCGCGTGGTCGAGCTTGCCATGTGGGTTGCCGGTCCCTCGACTGCGGCTGTGCTTGGCGATTGGGGTGCGACCGTAATCAAGCTCGAAGATCCCAATGGCGGCGATCCAATCCGCGGCATGACCACCCGCGCGATGGGCGACGGCGAACGGGTCCGTCCGCCCTACGAACTCGACAACCGCAACAAGCGCTCGGTTGCGGTCGATCTGCGGCGTCCCGAGGGCCTTGAGTTCGCGATGAAGCTTATCGAGCGCGCCGACGTGTTTGTCACCAACCTGCGCTCCGAGGCGCTCTCGCGCATGAAACTCGACTACGCCTCGCTGTCGGCGCGCAACCCGCGCCTGGTCTATGCCGCGCTCAACGGCTACGGCCATCGCGGACCCGACCGCGACCGTCCCGCCTTCGACTACGCGGCCGCCTGGGCGCGCTCGGGCCTGATGGCGACGATTGCGGAACCGGGCGAGGCGCCACCCGCGCAGCGCCCCGGCATGATCGATCACGCCGCCGGTCTCGGCCTGGCTGGCGCGATTTCGGCGGCGCTTTTTCAGCGCGAAAAGACCAGTCGCGGATGCGAGGTCAGGATCTCGCTGTTCGCGATGGGGCTTTGGATGAACGCGACCGACCTCACGATCGGCCTTATCAGCGGGCGGGCGCCCACGCCCGAGAGCCGGCTCGAACCGACCAATCCGCTGTGGAACCGCTATCGATGTCAGGACGGCCGTTGGCTCTATTTGGTGATGCCGCAGGCTGACCGTCATTGGCCCGACTTCTGCGCCGCGCTCGGACATGAGGATTGGAAAACCGACCAGCGCTTTTCCGATTCCATGGCGCGCCGACAGAACAATCGCGCGCTCGCCAAAGAGATAAGCTCGATAATCGCGACGCGCCCGCTTTCGGGATGGGCGCCGATCCTCGACCTCAACAACCTCATCTGGGCGCCGGTTCAGACCGACGCCGAGGTGCTTGACGATCCGCAGGCCCACGCTATCGGTGCGTTCGTTCCGGTCGAAAACGCCTCTGTTCCCGGATGTCGCGTGGTTGCAAGCCCGGTCGAGTTCGACAATCGCACGGCGACCGCCTATGCGGCGGCGCCGGACCTGGGCCAGAACACCGAGGAGGTCGCACTCGAGGTGGGGCTCTCCTGGGAGCAGATCGCGAGGCTTAAAAGCGCGGGCGTCCTGGGTTGAGAGTAAAATTCGGGACAGGCCCCGCCGAATAGCAAAATTCCTTCAATTTCAAGGAATTTCGGCGCTTTTTGGCCGATTGTTTGACGCTCAAGCGAATGCGCTCGTATGATTCCCTCACGCTTTCATCTTAATCGGAGGGTTCGCAAACCGTGCGCATGGTCGTTCCGCCCCTGACCCATCGCAGAGCCATCGATCGCAATTTGGCGGAATTTTTCCGCAATCACCGCCACGCGGCGTTCAGGCGCGCTCTTTCCGAGCTATGCCGTTTCTACAACGTCAAATTGCCCAGAATCGAATGGTTCGAGTACCTCGATTGGGGAAAAACCGCCGGCAAGACCTACGAGGACGGCCGTATCCACCTGATCCACCCCGAAAACTGGAAACGCGGGCGCGTGTACAAGACCGAACGGATGTGGATCCAGACCCTCTATCACGAGATGGGCCACTATCTTCTGTGGACCGACGCCGAGCGCAAGGCCGATGTGTTCCAGCGCCGGATGGTGCGCGGACTGCGCGACGCGCGCTCGCGAAGAGCATCTGCGGTCGCGAGCAAGCGCAAAGCCGCGCTGCGGCCTCGCAAACGCCGCAGCCGCGCGGCCTGCGGCCGCCCGCGACGGGCGGTCGCAAGCCGTGCACGCACCAAGCGAAGGGCGTAAAATAACGGAACGATCGCGATGGCGCAGAAGCCCAATGTGGAAAATCGATGGTGGGTCGAAACCACCGTCAAGAAGCCCCGCAAAGGCAAGTCCGAGAGCGAGATGCCCAAGCTCCCGGTTGCGATGGGCTTCTACCAGGTCGCCCGTGACTACGAACAAGACAAGGCCAAGGAAGACCTCACCGACAACAATCTCCGTATCGCACGCCAGGCCAACCCCGCTCAGGGCGAGTGGGCTTACGTGCCGATGACGGAGGAGCATTATCCGCCCCATCTCATCAAGCGTATCAAGGAAGAATTTCGCCTCCCGCGCGAGGCTCGCGGTATCGTCCTCGACCACGGCCGCGTCGTCCGGCTCCTCATCTGCGGCCCGCAAATCGAGGACTGGATGATCGATGTCACGCTTGGCGAAGAGCCTTCGGTCGACGTTTACGTGTGGGGAACGATGTACCGCGAGCGGCTCTTCAAGCGCGCCGAGGACACGCTCAAGCAGGCGCGGAGATGGGCGATCAACCTGCTGAAGAATCCGCCGCCGCGCGACGAACCCTTCCGCGGCGCCCTGCTGTAGGAAAAATCACGCAGATTCCCGTCCGACTCAACTAAGGGCCGCGCGGAGTAGCTTGCGCGGTTACCGGGGAAACTGCACCGTCGCGGTTCCCGTCACCATCCGCTCCCCGTCCTCGTTCTCGATCCAGAGATCGATTTCGCAGGCGCGTTCCTCGGGATAGGTGTGGGTCACGAAACCCTGCAGGCTAATCGTGTGGTCGGGCTGCACCAGGACCCGGTAGGTCGTGCCGATCCTGACGATGCGGGCGCCGCTTTGCCCGATCCAGTCGGTCACGAGCTTGGTCAGCAGGCCAAGGCTCATGTTGCCGGGGACGATCATTCCGGGCAGGCCTTCCTTGCGCGCACCCTCGTCATCGGTGAAGCGCGGCGCGTCAAGCCCGCACGCGCGCGCGTACCGGCGCGCCTGCTCCTTGCTGAGGAACATCTGCTCGGGACCGATCGCGGCTCCGATCTGCACGTTCTCGAACTTGTCTATGGTAGCGAGGTTCGACATCGGGGTTCTCAGGTGCGATGCATGAAGCGATGGTCGATGTGGGCGACCACTTCGCCACGCTGGTTTTTGAGCGTCGAGCGCACGACCACGAACACCATCGAGCCGCTTCGCCCGGTCTTCTCGTAGATTTCCTTCACCGAGGAGTTGAGCGTGACCTGGTCGCCGGGACGGAGGGGCGAGATAAACTCCACGTCCTTGCCGGCGTCGAATCCCGAGCGCCCGAAGCGGGGGATGTTCTGGAAGAAATGGCGTCCGTTGCGAAACGTAATCGCAAACGAAGGCGGCGCGACAATTCCGCCGTAGGGACCCTTCTTCGCGGCTTCCTCGTCGGTGTAAAGCGGGTTGGTCTCGCCGAGCGCCTCGCAGAAGTTGCGAATCATCTCCGGCGTGACCGTAACCGGTTCCGTTATCTCAAAAACCTTGCCGATAAGGGCGGGATCGTAATCAACCACGATGTTCGCTCTCTTCAACGGGTTCGGCGCGCCGCACCTGCGGACGCTTGGGACGGAAATCCACCGGTTCGTAATTGCCGGTCTTCAGCTCGCGCACCAGGTCTTCGATCGTCTTGACGTCGGCCTCGAAGCGCGTCGCGCAAAGCCCGATAAGGCTGACCAGGTGGCTGTCGGAGCCGCCGGTGGCCTTGTAGCCGAACTTGGCGATCAGCTCGGCGCTGCGCTCGTTCTCGCCCTTGCGCGAACCGCCGTTGAGCCTCTCGACCGCGATGACGTTATCGAGCGCGGGCTTGCGCTGGTAATGCTCGAACAGCCCGACGTTCGGGCGCCCGGGATGGCACGGCACGACGATTCCGCCCATCCTCGCCACTTCGTCGATAAGCTCCTGCGCGGGCAGATAGACGTTGGCGAAGTCAAAACGGCTCGCGATGTCATCATTGACGCCGAAGACCAGCATGTGGCCGTAGTCGGTTTCGACCTCGGCCGCCTTGAGCACCATGATTTGATACTTGTCTTCGAGCGCGCGGTAGTCGCTGTCGGGATTCCACTGCCGATGCTCGGTCAGGACGATCCCGTCGAGCGGGAGATGCTGGCGCCGAAGCTTGATCCAGTTGAGGTAGGCCTCTACCGGTGCACGGCTGTCTTCGGAAGCTTCGCTGTGCGAATGAAGGTCAAGGATTGTTGGCACGAGAAAAGGTTTCCTTACCTCGCCGGGCGAAATTTCGCGAGCGTCACCTCGGGAGTGACATCCTCGTATACGACCTCGACGGGCATCCCTATTTTAACGTCTTCAGGGCGGCAGTCGACAAGGTTGGTGAGCATTTTTATCCCCTCGTCGAGCTCCACGTAAGCCATCACATAGGGCAGCGATTCGCGAAACCCCGGCGCCTGGTTCTGATACGTTACGGTGAACGTGTAAACCTTGCCCCTGCCGGCGCATCGCACCCACTCGGTACGCTCCGACAGGCATTGCGTGCACAGCGCGCGCGGATAATAGCGGGTCGCGCCGCACTCGCGGCACTTCTGGATATACAGCTCGTGGCGCTGAAGCGCCTCCCACCACGGGCGGTTTTCCTCGTCGATATGAGGTAGCGGTTTCGAATACTTCTTCTGCTGTTCAGCCATCGCCTTACATCCGCCTCACTGGTTGGAGAGAATCAGCGTAGCGCCCGAATGCCGCGTGCCGAGCGTGCCGCCCGTGCCATGCACCAGCGCGACGTTGCAATCCCTTACCTGGCGCGGGCCGCATTCGCCGCGAAGCTGCCTGGCCGCCTCGATCACGAGGAAGATCCCGCGCATCCCCGGATGATTCGAGGACAACCCGCCGCCGTCGGTGTTGCACGGCAATTCCCCGTCGAAGCGAAGCCTGCCGCCCTGGACGAACGCCCCGCCCTCGCCGCGTTTGCAGAAACCCAGGTTCTCGAGCGTGGCGAGCACCGTGATCGTGAAAGAATCGTAAATCATCGCAAGGTCGATGTCCTTGTGCGTTACGCCCGCGCGCTCGAAGGCGAGCCGGCCCGATTGCGCCGGCGCTATCTCGAGGAAGTCGCGATGCCCGTCGGCGACGTGGCGAACCGTCTCACCGGTGCCAAGGACGTACACCGGCTTCTTCCTGAGGTCGCGCGCCCGCTCGGCTGAAGTGATTACCAGCGCGCCGCCGCCGTCGGAGATAATGCAGCAGTCGAGCAGGTGCAGCGGCGAGGAAATTATCCGCGAAGCCAGCACGTCACCGACCGTGATGGGTTCGCGATACTTCGCCACCGGGTTCATCGAGGCATGAAGCCGCATCGTGACCGCGATCTCGGCGAGCTGCTCGGAGGTCGTGCCGTATTCGTGCATGTGCCTCTGCGCGACCATCGCGTACGAGCCGACCGTGGTCGGACCGAACGGGATCTCGTACTGATCGCACGGATCGCCGCCGCCGCCCGCGCCGCCGGTGCCGATTGCGAAACGCGAGGACGCCGCCGTTGAGCCGTAAACCACCACGCACACGCTGCACAGGCCCGCCGCGATCGCCGCGGCCGCATGCGCCGTGTGCGCGACGAACGACGAGCCTCCGATCGAGGTCGAATCGACGAAGTTGGGCGTCAGGTTCATGTAGTCGCAGAAGCCGACGATCCCCATGCCGCTCATCCCGATCCCGGTCGTGCACAGGCCGTCGACGTCCTTGATCGTAAGCCCCGCATCCGCAAGCGCTCCGCGGATGCTCTCGGCCATGATCTGGAACATGCTCTTGTCGGGAGCAAAACGGGTCGGATGCTCGTAAGCCCCTGCAACCGCTGCTTTTCGGCTGAGACTCATTGCTCGTTTACCTATCGAAGTTCGGAGAGGAATTTCGCGAGCGCGGCATTGACCTCGGCCGGGCGCTCGGTCGGAAGGTTGTGCGCGGCGTCGGCGATCACTTCGAGCCTCGCCCCGCGTATCTTCTGCTTTATAAGCTCGGCGTCGTCGACGGTCGTAACGCCGTCGTCCGCGCCCGCCATTATCAGCGTTGGCGCAGAAATCCCGCCGATTGCGTCGCGCAGGTCCACCTCCGCGCACGCCTTGACGTCGGTGTAGCGCACGCGCGGGTCGGTCTTTATCTGCTCCATCCATCCTTCGCGAATAACCGCGAAGTTGTCCTTGACGGTCTTCGGCGAATATCCGTCGGTAACGAACGCCTGCGGCGCGCGGCCGATCGTAACCGCGCGCAGGCCCTCGATTCGCTCCGGCGGGATGTTGAACTTCGCCGCCGTCGCCATCAGAACCAGCGCTCCGACGCGAGCGGGATGACGCACGGCCAGATCCATCGCGATCGCCCCGCCCATCGAGCGGCCCGCGATCACCGCCGATTTCATCTCAAGCGCGTCCATCAGATGCGCGACGAAGTCCGCGTACTCGGCGATCGAAGCGAGCCCTTCCGTGCCGGATGAACGCCCATGACCCGGCAGGTCGGGAGCCACCGGGCTATGCGAAGCGCCGAAATACTCGATCTGGTTGTGCCAGCTATGGCCGTTGGAGCCCGCCGCGTGCAGAAAAAGGATCTTCCGCCCGCGGGAAAAATCCGGCACCACGTCGGGCAGCGTGGTCTTGCCCGCATAGTGGTAATAGATGGCGTAGCCGTTCACATGGGTATACTTGGTCGGCATCGGGGCCAAACTCTCCGCGAACTGCTTTTGACTCGGTTAGGTATTAGGTTCCGCGCGTCTTTGTCAAACGCGGGACCGCCCGGCCATGTCAGGAACGGCGCCCGAGCAATATCCGCTCTTCAAGCGCAAAACGATGTCCGCCGAGAAGCGTCCGCATCTCGGCCAGAAGCCGTTCGGCCGAGGCGCGCGCCTCGTTGCTCGCGACCGGCATCCATCTGATATGCACCCACTGCTCGATCGCGGGCCATCCGACCTCGAAGCCCGGCGCAATCGTTTCGACTGAAAGACCGGCCGAAAGGAACGCCTCGCGATGGCGCTCTTCGCGAACCACCGAATCGCGAAGACGACGGACGCGTCCGAAGACAGCGCCTTCGAACTCGTTCCATCGCGATTCGCCTATCGCTCCGCGCAGCGCCTCGCGAATCCGCCCTTGTCCCACGGTTGCGAAGAGGACGCCGTCCACGCAAAGGCATCGCGCAAGCCGGGTTACGGCCGCTTCGACGTCCGCGACGAATGGCAGCACGTGGCTTGCGAATATGAAGTCGAGGCTCGCGTCGCGAAACGGCGGCCAGCTCGCGTCCGCACGCGCCAGTCCCGTGATACCGGTAGCTCGCCGGCGTGCTTCGGCGAGCATTTCGGGCAGCAGATCGGCGCCGACCACCGTGCGGCCTGCCGCCGCCGAAGCGAATTCGGCGAGATAGCGGCCGTTGCCGCATCCAAGGTCCAGGATGCGGCGGGCGCGGGCGAGGTAGGGCCCAAGCGCGCGCATCACTGCCTCGCGCCGGCGCGCGTAGTACTCGCCTCCGCCGTAGCTTTCCGCGAGCCGCGCAAAGTGCTCCACCACACTCGCGCGGCCGCGCGACGCCTCAGGACCGGATTCGGCGTTGTCGGGCAACCCGGTGCTCACCTCGGACCGGATCTATACTCGATTCGGCCCTGGCGCACGACCGCTCACACGTGCGGCTTGCGGCCACGGCGCGGAGGTGGTTCAGCAGGACGGATCGCCTGGCCCTGGCCGTACTCCCATTTTTCGATCGCGACACGGCTGAATCGCCAGGTCGCGCCGACCCGGAAACCGGGGATGAGACCACGCCTTAGGAGCCGGTAGATGGTCGTCGGGTGAACCCTCAGATGCTCTGAAAGTTCGGCTACTGTGTAGATTTTCTCTTCTCGGGGCATTCTCTAAACACCTATTCCCCCCGAGGAATTTAGGATTGTTGCCGAGGCAACATTACAGGGGCCAGGGTTTTCGTTACCGTTATAATTAGCTTTTGCCGTGCTGAGGATGATGTCAAGTCACCCCTTTGGGCTGGGATATGCGCCATGCGGGGGCTTGGCACCTGCGCGGATGATTCGGATATCGTGAGGCGTCGGGAGCTTCCAAGGCCCCGCCACGTAATTCACCTGGCGAAAAAGAGGTTCTGATGGCTTACGAGACACTGGAATTAAAGCATGAGGATTCGATAGCGTGGCTTACGCTCAATCGTCCCCACGCGCTCAACGCGCTCAACAGAAAGATGGTCTCGGAACTGGAGGACTTCCTTTCGCATCTGCGCGACGACCCCAAAACGCGCGTCGTCGTGATGCGCGGAGCGGGACGCGCCTTTTGCGCCGGACTGGACCTGAAGGAACAGAACGCCGGCGGTGACCAGGCGCTCGGCAAATCCGCCACCGGCACCTATCAGGTGCAGCGCCGGATGAGCGACTTGGTGGTCGCGATGCGCCGCGCGCCGCAACCGTTTATCGCCGCGATCAAAGGTCCCGCATGCGGCGGAGGGTTCGCGCTCGCGCTCGCCGCGGACGTGAGAATCGCGGGCGAATCGGCGCGGATGAACGCCGCGTTCATCAGGATCGGACTCACCGCGTGCGACATGGGAGTCAGCTACTTCCTGCCCCGCGCGGTCGGAACGTCGGTCGCCTCGGAGCTCCTGCTGACTGGACGATTCATCAACGCGCAGCGCGCGCTCGCGACTGGACTTGTCTCCGAAGTCGTTCCCGACGCCGAGCTCGACGCGGCCGCGGGCAAGCTGGCGCGCGAGATGGCCGAAACGTCGCCGCTCGGGCTCCGCCTTACCAAGGAATGCCTCGCCGCGAACGTTGACGCGGGAAGTCTCGAACAAGCGGTCGCGCTCGAGGACCGCAACCAGACGCTGTGCGTGCAGGCGGGCTACCTTGAAGAAGGCGCGCGCGCCTTTCTGGAAAAACGGGCGCCGAGGTACGCCGGGCGCGCCTGACACGTTGCGCCCCAAAGGCAGCGGCATCGATGGAAGCGCTCACCGTTCATCGCATCCAGTTCGCGTTCACGGTGGTTTTCCATTACCTGTTCCCGCAGCTCACGATGGGGCTCGCGCTGCTGATCGTGGCGATGAAGACGCTTGCGCTGCGTACCGGCGACGAGCATTACAACCACGCGGCGCGCTTCTGGGCGCGGATTTTCGCGATCAATTTCGCGATTGGCGTGGTAACCGGGATCCCGATGGAGTTTCAGTTCGGGACCAACTGGGCCGGCTTCTCGCGTTACTCGGGTGGAATTATCGGACAGACGCTCGCGATGGAGGGCGTGTTTTCGTTCTTCCTCGAATCGAGCTTCCTCGGCGCATTCCTGTTCGGGGAGAAGCGCCTCGGCCCGCGCCTTCACTGGCTCGCGGCGTTCCTGGTGTTCCTCGGCTCGTGGCTGTCGGGATTCTTCATAATCGCGACCAACGCCTGGATGCAGCATCCGGTCGCCTATCAGTCCGGCCCCAACGGTGCGCTCGCGCTCAAGAGTTTCTGGGAACTGCTGCTGAATCCGTGGCTCGGATGGCAGTACCTGCACAACATGATAGCGTCGGTCGTAACGGCCAGCGTCGTGATGGCGGCGCTGGGCGCGTTCTATCTGCTCGCGAGCCGCGACCAGGACTACGGCAGGCTCTTCATCCGTATCGGAGTGACGGCGGGACTGATCGCGTCCGCGCTGCTTATCTTTCCCACCGGCGACGAGCAGGGCAGAAACGTAGCCTACTACCAGCCGGTCACGCTGGCCGCGATGGAGGGCCTGTTCAGAAGCGCCGCGGGTGCGCCGCTCGCGATCATCGGGCAGCCCGACGTTCAGGCCGAGACGCTGGACAACCCGATTCTCGTCCCGCGGGCGCTCAGTTTCCTCACGTATCGCCGATGGATGGCCGAGGTGCGCGGACTCGACGCTTTTCCGCGCGACACGTGGCCCGACAATATCCCGCTGCTGTATTACTCGTACCACATCATGGTGGGCCTCGGGACGATCTTCGTCGCGGTGCTCGCACTGGCGGGATTTCTGCTCTGGCGCGGCCGTCTCTACGACACGCCGCTGATGCTGTGGGTGCTGATGTTGCTCGCGCCGTTCCCGTACATCGCAACCACGGCGGGATGGATGACCGCGGAACTCGGGCGTCAACCGTGGCTCGTTTATGGACTGCTCAGGACCGCTGAAGGAAGCTCCGTCGCGGTGTCCTCGGGCAACGTGATCTTCACGCTGCTCGGATTCGCCGGGATATACAGCGTGCTGGCGGTGCTGTTCCTGTTCCTGGTTTACCTGGAAGTGGAACGCGGACCCGAACCAGAAACGCAGGCCGGGCCACAAGCTCAAACGGCCGCATGATTTGAGGAGGATATCGCCACGCAGACGCTCTGGTTCTGCATCGTCGCCGCGATGATCGTTACCTACGCGGTCCTGGACGGCTTCGACCTAGGCGTGGGTATCGTGCACCTGTACGTCGGCCGCACCGAAACCGAGCGCCGGACAGTGCTGCGCTCGGTCGGGCCCGTGTGGGACGGCAACGAGGTGTGGCTGATCGCGGGCGGCGGAGCGTTGTTCTTCGCGTTCCCGAAGATGTACGCGCTGGCGTTCAGCGGCTTTTACCTGCCGCTCATCATGGTGCTCTGGCTTCTCATCCTGCGCGGCATCTCAATCGAGTTCCGAAGTCATATCGAAAGCGTCGTATGGCATCCGTTCTGGGATGTCGCATTCGCCGGGGCGAGCGCGATGCTCGCGATCTTCTTCGGCGCGGCGCTCGGCAACATCGTTCGCGGCGTCCCGCTTGGCGGCTCCGGCTATTTCTTCCTGCCGCTGTTCACCGATTTCACAACCGGCGGGCGAGTCGGGATCCTTGACTGGTTCACGATCCTGATGGGCCTGTCGAGCCTCGTCGCGCTCGCGCTGCACGGCGCCTTGTGGGTCACGCTCAAGACGCCGGGGGAACCGCGCGAGCGGGCGCGCCATCTGGCCGGCCATCTGTGGTGGGCGACGCTCGTGATGACCGTGGCGTTGCTGGCCGTGGTGCCGTTGGTCCAGCCTCATCTCGGGGCCCGCTTTCCCGATGAGCCGTGGGGCGTTATCTTCCCGGTAATCGCCGCGGCCGGACTGTTCGCGATACGATGGTTCAATCGGATGGGCCGCGCCCGCGACGCCTTTCTCGCCTCGTGCGCGTATATCGCCGGGATGCTTTTCAGCGTCGCCTTCGGGCTTTACCCGTATGTCCTGCCTTCGAATCTCAATACGGCGGCGAGCCTCACGATCTACAACAGTTCGACAACCGCTTACGGCCTGGAAGTCGGGCTCGCATGGTTCATTCCCGGAATTCTTCTCGCAATCGGCTATTTCATTTTTGTATACCGTAGCTTCGCGGGCGAAGTCCGCCTCGACGAGGAAGGCTACTAAACAATCGCGCGCGCAACGGTGCGTGGAGTGGAAAGAGGATGGCGTCATCGGAAACCATATCGCTCAGGGAAGCGGACAGCGTGGAAATAACCACGGTTCTCGACAACACCTCCGACCTGCTGCTCCCGAGCAGCGAGACCGTCCGTCGGCCGTGGCTCGGCTCAACGCTTGGCAGGAAATGCCTGGTCGCGGAGCACGGCTTCTCGGCAACGGTCAAGGTCACCGGCGGCGAGACCTCGGAGTCGCTGCTCTTTGACGCGGGGCTGAGTCGCGACGGCCTGATGCACAATCTCGACGTGCTCGAAATCCGCGCCAATGAGATGCACGCCGTAGCACTCAGCCACGGCCACGCCGACCATACCAACGGCCTTGCCGGGATGTTTCGCAGGCTCGGCGGACTGCGCATGCCGGTCGTGCTCCATCCGGACGCGATGCTCCAGCGCAAGGTGATGCTGCCCGACGGGCACGAGATCAATCTTCCGCCGCCCGACCGCCGCGCCCTTCGCCACGACGGCGTGGAAGTGATCGAAGAGCGCGGGCCGTCAACCCTGCTCGGCGACCTGGTTCTGATCACCGGTCAGATCCATCGCGCAACTGATTTCGAGAAAGGCTTTCCGATCCACTGGGCTAAAGTCGGCCGCAAATGGCAACCCGATCCGTGGATTCACGACGATCAGGCGGTGGTCGTCAACGTGCGCGGCAAGGGATTGGTGATTCTGACCGGATGCGGCCATGCCGGCGTGATCAACACGATTCGCCACGCGCAGACCCTCACGGGAGTCAAAAGAGTGCACGCCGTGATAGGAGGATTCCACCTGTCAGGAGCGATTTTCGAGCCGATTATCGAGCCGACGGTTCGCGCACTCAAGGAAATCGCCCCCGAGCTTATCGTTCCGGCACATTGCACGGGATGGCGTGCGACGCACGCGATCGCGCGCGAGTTTCCTGCCGCCTTCGTGCAGAACAGCGTCGGGACCCGCTTCGTTATCCAGGGATAAATCTCAACTGTGCCCGCGCGACCGGCCTGGCGCGCCGGCAAGCGCAGCCGCGGGGCAGGCTATCATCACGCATTACGCGTGAATTCGTGAAGTCCCGGGGAATATCGGCGCGCGGGTCAGTCGAGAACAAGCGCGCTGGTCTGGCCGAGCCTGACAGTCACCCTCTGCTGGCGATTTCCGCGCTCGACAGTGACGGGAACGCGCTGTCCGCCGACATGCGAGGCGACCAGATAGCGGAAGGTCTGCGGTCCCCTGACCGGCCGTCCGCCGAAGGTCACGATAATATCGCCGGTGCGAATCCCGGCCATCGCGGCCGGCGATCCCGGAAAGACCTTCATCACTTTCACCCCCGCGTTACGGCCGGTCGGCGCGGTCTCGATTCCGAGATAGGCGGGTCCATAGAGCTTTCGGATTTCCGGATGCGGAAAGTGAACGCTTTCCACCCCCGGCGTGCGCTCGACTATCCTCTCGACCATCCATTTCTCGGAGTGGTCGAAAAGCGTGCCCGCAAGAAAAACCGCGCCGTCGCGGCTGACGGAAACGCCGATATTGGGAAACCCGTGGCGCGCCAGCTTGGACTTCAGCTCAGACTCAAGACGGTCCGCCCATGCTTCCCTGTGCCACTCCTGCTTTTGCGGGCCGAGCATGATGAAGAAATGAAATCCGCCCGTAGGATCTTCGGCGCCGGAGGCGCTCCGCGACAGCGACGCGACCCGCGCCGCCGCCATACGCATCCCGCTATCAGCCTGACCCGCGCCGAGAGAAGTCTTCGGCCGCGTCGTCAGGCCAAGGGTCAAGGTCGCAGCCGCGAGGACGAGCGTCCCGTACACAATCGAAACGGGAAGCTTGCGCGCAAGCCCGCGATGCTGGCGCGGCATTCGATGATTCGTGGACGCCTGAACACGTCGCCCGACACTATCCGAGTCGCTCACGGAGCGGCCGTCGCCGAGAACCTCTGCGTTCCTGTCGAGATCTTTCCTTTCTTCGTCCCCTCTGTTCATAAGCGCACCCTCCGCGCGCGCACTCGCGCATCGCAGCCGCGCCCGTGCTCCGAGCTCCGGTTCCTCCCCAGGTTCGCGGACCTGCCTGCCAGGCGGATTTTGGATGACCGCTTCCTATTATCAAAACTGCTCAGCCGTGCCAATTCCAGTTTATCCGCCGAGGCAGCCTGAATTCTTCGAATTTTCGCCTTCGCAAGGCGGGAGGCGCAGGAATTGTGTCCAGCGGATGCGGCTCAAAAAGAAGACCGGCCCCGTGGACCGGTCTTCGCTTGATCTTTCCGGCATCTGGCGGCGCTGCTCAGATCGCCTCGCTAACCGCGTCCTCGCGCATGGTCGGCTCGGGACGTTTCTCAATGGGTACCCACTGACGCTCGCCCTCTCCGATATAGACCTGGCGCGGGCGCGTGATCTTCTGCTCGGGATCGCGCACCATCTCGGCCCACTGCGCGAGCCATCCCGCCGTGCGCGGAATCGCAAACAGCACCGGGAACATCGTCATCGGGAAGCCCATCGCCTGGTAGATTATCCCCGAATAGAAATCGACGTTGGGATAGAGCTTGCGCTTGATGAAGTAGTCGTCCTCGAGCGCGATTCGTTCGAGTTCGATCGCGATGTCGATGAGCGGGTTGCGCCCGGTCACCTCGAATACGTCATAGGCGAGCTTTTTCAGGATCTTCGCGCGCGGATCGTAATTCTTGTACACGCGATGGCCGAAGCCGTTGAGTTTTTTCTCTCCCGCCTTGACCTCCTTGATCAGCGCGGGGATGCGATCCTTGGACCCGATCTCCATCAGCATGTTGATCGCCGCTTCGTTCGCGCCGCCGTGAAGCGGTCCATAAAGGGCCGCGATCGCGGCCGCCGTCGCCGCGTAGGGATCCGGATGCGAGCTTCCCACCGAGCGCATCGCGTTCGCCGAGCAGTTCTGCTCATGGTCGGCATGCAGGATGAACAGCACGTCGAGCGCGTGCTCGAGCACCGGGTTGGGCTTGTACTTGAGCTCGGTCATCTTGAAGAGCATCGACAGGAAGTTGCCCGTGTAGCTCAGCTCGTTGTCCGGATAGACGTAGGGAAGCCCGCGGCTGTGGCGATAGGCGTAGGCGGCGATCGTCGGCATCTTGCCGATAAGCCGGCGCGTCTGCAGGCGGCGCGACTCGAGATCGAAGATGTTCTTCGCGTCGGGATAGAAGGTCGACATCGCGCCCACCGTCCCGAGCAGCATCCCCATCGGATGCGCGTCATGGCGGAATCCTTCCATGAAGCGCTTGATATTCTCATGGACCATCGTGTGGATGCTGATGTTGTGCCGCCAGGTCTTGAAGTGCTTTTCGTCCGGCAGCTCACCCTTCACGATCAGATAGGCGGTCTCGAGGAAATTGCTCTTCTCGGCCAATTGTTCGATCGGGTAGCCGCGGTAGCGCAGGATTCCGCGGTCGCCGTCGATAAAGGTGACGCGGCTCCGGCACACCGCGGTATTGAACAACGCGGGATCGTAGGTCATCAGGCCGAAGTCGTCGGGTCCGTTCTTGATGTCGCGGAACGCGGCGGCGCGGATGACGCCGCCTTCCTCGATCGGGATCTCGTAGGTTTTCCCGGTTCGGTTGTCGGTCACGGTAAGCGTGTTTTTTGCCATTGCTCTCCCTCGGATGGCCGCGGCGTCGCCGGATTGCTGTTTATCTCGGCGCCCGAATGCTTCCTCCGTTCAACATATATACAGTTAGCGATTATACACGTATCCGCTCGAAACTGGAAACACTTTTGTCAACCCCCCGCTCGCTTCCCAAGCCTGCTCGTGGCAGTCTTTTGCGATAACGAAAGCGCGGCGGCCGCGCGCCGCGCCAAGGTTACTGAATCCGTCCGATGATCGACAGGCTTCTAGGTTCGATTTCCACTCTCGTCATCGCCTCTATCGCGACGCTCGGCTACGGCGGCGTGATCCTGATGATGGCGATTGAGAGCGCCTGCATCCCGCTGCCCTCCGAGGTCATCATGCCGTTCTCGGGGTACCTGGTCGCGACGGGGCGCTTCAACCTCAACCTGGTCGCGATCGCCGGCGCGCTCGGATGCCTGCTCGGCTCGTACGCGGCCTATTACGTCGGCGCGAGCGGAGGGCGATGGGCGATCGAGCGCTATGGCCGCTATCTGCTGATTTCGCCGCACGAACTGGAAATCGCCGATCGGTTTTTCGAGCGATGGGGCGGTCCCGCGGTTTTCCTGAGCCGACTGCTGCCGGTGGTCAGGACTTTCATCGCGTTCCCGGCTGGAGTCGCGCGGATGCGCTTTCTGCCTTTCACCGTTTACACGCTCGTCGGCTCCTACATCTGGTGCCTCGGGCTTGCGTGGGCGGGAATGAAGCTTGGACAGAACTGGCAGTCGCTTGCCCCGTACATCCATCGCTTCGACGGCGTAATCGCCGTACTGCTCGCGCTTGGCGCGGGGTTCATCGTTTATAATCGCCTAAGGGAAATCGCGAGCGCTTCCAAGGCTCCCGCCGGCGATTGATTGATGGCCCCACTGCGACCTTGAGTTGTAGGCACCAAGGTGAATTTTGCCTGCACCAGGGTGTATCATTCTAACGAGCGGGCAAAGGTTCGATCCCTTTGGATTTTTAGCTCGCACGCCAAAACGAGCGCTGCCGTCTCCCCGCACAAGGGGCGAGATTAGGCCCTAAGATTGCCGGGCTGGACCTGCCCAACAGGACGGGCACGCGCTGTTGTCAGTCATCGCATCTCACTAGTCAGCGCATCTCACTGCTTGCGCGTCGTGAGGAGCAGATGAATGAGAGGATAAAAAGGAATTTTGTCCTTGCGCGTGAGCGCGCCCGGCATAACCATCCTCCGCAACGCCTCCAACTCGTCTGGGAGCAAGCCGCTAGGCATCCACGAGAGCTTTGTTTCGGCAACGAAATTCATCCCACACTCACGGACTCCCCCGGGCCCGCTCTCAAGACCGCCGTTCGCGTTCCATAGCAGCCAGGTGCACGCTCCTCTCAGAGCGCAAACCTCTACCGTATTGGTGACGGTCATCTGCAACCTTCTGTTTGGCTAACTTTCGGGCGTTAGAGCTCGAATCTTTCTCACGCCCGCCAAGGTCATGCCAACCTCGCCAGCATCGGGTCTGCCATTCTCTCGTCCGAACGGACTTCTCCGGTTTCACAGTTACGACTAAAGCCCTTCGGCTAATCTTAGTGAGACAGCGGCGCGCTTTCGTTTTGCGATTATTCCGATCCAAACATCGACCTATCTAACTATCTGCCGGATTCGGCGGCCGAAGATTGCTCTACCGGCGTCGCCCTCGGCACGCTCGAACGCAGCGCAAATCAGGTGTTCTTGGCAAATTTGAATGACGCGACCTACGCCACCAGCGGGTCGACGCTTACGTGGGATGCGCCGAGCCAGATCCAGACACTTGCTGGATTCGAAAGTTTCACGGCCGGCCCAAGCGCCATTGCCCCGGCGCCGGGTTCACACGTCGCGCTACTGGAAGACGAATTTGGCGACACGGCCTTCGGCGCAATTCGGCTGCCTGCAACCGCTGGCAAGGGCGTGCCCTCGGTCGTGGATTGGGTGGTCGCAAGCATGCCGAACGATCCGAGCGGCGCGACGTGGCCGATGAGGACCCGCACGGCCTTACCGCGTACGTGAGCCCGAATTCCCACAAGCCGATCGGCCTGATTCCCAACCTCTCGCGGACCTACCTTGCGGTTGTCGATATCAACGCGTTGCTCAAGGCCAAGCGTGCGGGGACCACAGGTCAGGCCGCGCACACGGTTGATTCAAGCGTCGATCTGTTGAAGACGGGAATCGTGAAGTTTATCCAGATGTGCCCCGCGGTGCCGGCGGCATAAGCGATGCCGCAACTGGCATGATTTGGTCAGACGGCGCGGGCACTGCGGCCCGCGCCGTGTTTTCTGGCGCGGTTCGTCGAGGGAGCGGGTGGGCGCGGCCGCTAAGAGCCTGTTTCCAGCAGCTGTTTGAACCCTGGACGCGCGCAACCTGCAAGAAGTGTCACTGAATTTTCCCGCCTGATGCAATCTCACGCCGGAGCCAGGCGTGGCGGTCGGCCGGGTGACGAACGGCTGCCGAACAGACAACTGCCGCCCCGCCCTGCTCTCTGGTGCGGATGCTCGGGAGTAAGAATTTGAATTTTTTGCTGGCGGAATTTGACTCCGACCGGAGCTTTGTTTAATCGCAAGGAAACATTTTAGTGTTACCATTGGAGACGCGACGGGAAGGGCTATCAATGCGGAATCAGTTGTTTTGAAGGCACGTTTCTGGCATGCATGTCTTTTCGACGGACTAACGGAGGAGGCCCTATGAACAAGATCAGACCGGCACTTGTGATTGCCCTGGTTGTCGCCATGTTTGCGATAGCCCCGCAGGTCACGATGGCTCAGAAAGGCGCGCCAGCTGAGCAGAGCGAGATCGCCAAGATGGTGGCGAACGCCAAAACTGCCGAGGACCATCGGAAAATCGCCGAGTACTATAAGAAGGCGGCGGCCGAAGCGAGAAAGAAGGCGTTCAAAGTCGATGCCCTCGGTGACTGTTATAAGAAGGCAACGATCGCGGGCGAGGGCCCCAAGGGCCGCTACGAATGCAAACTCGAAGCGATGGAATACCGGAAGATCGCCCACCAAGACGAGGTTCTCGCCAAGGCGCATCTCGAGATAGCCGAGAAGCTCGAGAAAAAAGAGAAGAAGTAGCCTCGTAGTTCGTCTCCGGTTGCTCTTCGCGGCGGTGGCGATGGTCTGACCAACTGACCATCGCCGCCGTTCGTTTCCTTTCCCGCTCGAAGTCTCGGGCCTTCGACGAACAAAAACGGGTTTGCGCGCTGCGGCGGTGCTGCCTACGATCACCGGCCATGCACAGGCCGCGTTTTCTCGATCGGATGGCAATGGAACTGGGCGATCGATGCGCGTTCAGCGCGCGGCTCGCTCGCGGACGGCAACCCTTTCAGCCTGAGCACGTCGAGCCCAAATGGGCCCGCGACCGGGTCTTCGACGTCGGGCATATCAGGCTCGAAGTCGCGCTCGACTTCGCCGCGCGTGCCCTCTCTGGCACCGCGACGCATCGGCTTTCCGCGATCGTCGACGATCTTCGCGAGATCGCGTTCGACGCGGCCGAGATGGCGATAAGTGCCGTCAGGGTCTCGGGCGAAGCCGCGAGTTTCGAGTGCGAGGGCGCAAAGCTCAAGATTAGCTTTCCGCGCGCGATGCGCGCCGGAGAGGAAGCGAAAATTGCGATCGACTATTGCGCCAAGCCGCGCCGCGGGCTCTATTTCGTTGGTCCCGACGAAGCCTATCCCGACAAACCGGTCGAGGCGTGGACGCAGGGCGAGGACGAAGACTCTCACTACTGGTTTCCCTGCTACGACTACCCGAACGATCGCGTCACCAGCGAGGTGATAGCGACCGTTCCCGAAAAATTCACTGCCGTTTCCAATGGCGCGCTTTTGTCCGCGACCTCCGACCCGTCCCGCGGCACGCGCACTTTCCATTGGCACCACGACGTTGCTCATTCGGCCTACCTGATAAGCCTCGCCGCGGGCGAGTTCGTCGAAATTCAGGATCGCGCGGGCGACGTGCCGGTCCTTTATTACGTTCATCCGGGACGCGAGGACGACGCGCGCCGCGCCTTCGGCCATACGCCGCGCATGATCCGGTTCTTCGAGCGCCGAATCGGAGTGCCCTACCCTTACGCCAAGTACTCGCAGGTCGCCGTCACGGATTTCATCTTCGGCGGGATGGAGAACACCTCGGCCACCACTCAGACCGCCGACACGCTGCACGACGCGCGTGCGCATCTGGATTTCACCAGCGATCCGCTGGTCGCACACGAACTGGCCCATCAATGGTGGGGCGACCTGCTCACATGCCGCGATTGGGCGCATGCGTGGCTCAACGAGGGCTTTGCAACGTACTTCGAGGCGCTCTGGTGCGAGGAGGACAAGGGCGCGGATGAGTTCGCATGGAACCTGCGC
Source organism: Deltaproteobacteria bacterium (assembly GCA_021817345.1). Lineage (GTDB taxonomy): Bacteria > Desulfobacterota > Binatia > Binatales > Binataceae > DTIX01. The sequence goes on from JAKAVC010000061.1 coordinate 36,648, forward strand.
CAGGACCGCGAGAACTACCTCGAGGAGGACTCGCATCGCTATCGCCGTCCGATCGTGTGCAACCGCTATCGCGCGCCGATCGAACTCTTCGACCGCCATCTGTACGAAAAGGGATGCCTCGTGCTGCACATGCTCAGGCGCGAGGTCGGCGACGCGCTGTTCTTCAGGGCGCTCAACCTCTACTGCACGCGCCATCGCGGCGCCAACGTCATCACGCAGGACCTCCAGCGCGCTTTCGAGGATGGGACGGGCCGCAACCTCGACTGGTTCTTCGACCAGTGGGTCTACAGGGAGGGCCATCCGGAACTCGAAGTCTCGCACTCTTTCGACGACAAGCAGAAATTGCTCAGCGTCACCGTCAAGCAGACGCACAAGACCGAAAACACGACGGCCGCCTTTCGATTCTCGGCAACGATCGCGCTCATGGATGGTGACGGCGCCGAGACCCGCCATCGCGTGGAGATAAAGGAGCGCGAGCAGACGTTTCATTTCGTCTGCGACGCGGCGCCCAAGGCTGTCAGCTTCGATCCCGCGCACGACATCCTGAAAACGCTCAAACACAAGCGAAGCCGCGAGGCGCTGGAACTCGTTCTCAAGAAAGCGCCCGAGGCGATCGCGCGCGGGGGCGCGGCGCGCGAACTCGGCAAGGAGGGGAGTCCGCAGGCGACTGCCGCGCTTCGCGAGGCGATCCTCACGGACGCGTTTTGGGGCGTGCGGGCCGACGCAGCCGCTGCTCTCGGTGAAATCAGGACCGCGCAGGCAAAGGCCGCCTTGCTCGAAGGCCTCAAGGTCGAGCATCCCAAGGCCCGCCGCGCCGTGGTCCGCGCGCTCGGAGCGTTTCGCAACGATACCGAAGCTGCCGACGCGATCGCGCGCCTGCTGGAAAAGGGCGACCCGAGCTACTTCGTCGAAGCGGAGGCCGCGCTGGCGCTCGGCAAAACCCGCGACCCGCGCGCATTTGAGCTTTTGAGCGCCGCGCTTTCCCGCGATTCGTATCTCGAAGCGATTCGCGCGCACGCGTTCTCCGGGATGGCCGAATTGCGCGACGAGCGGGCGATCGGGGTTGCGCGCGAATGGAGCGCGTACGGAAGGCCGCCGCGGGCGCGCGTGGCCGCGATAGGAACGCTCGGGCGATGCGCGGAACTCGGCGACGCGCGCCGCGCCGAGATCCTCGACTTCCTCGCTCCTCTGGTCGACGACCGCGAGTTCATGGTGCGCCTGCGTGTGCCGGGCGCGTTCGAAGATATCGGCGACCCACGCGCGATTGCCCCGCTCACCCGGCTTCGCGACCACGACCTCGACGGGCGCGTCCAGCGCCGCGCGCAGGAGGCTATTGACGCGATCGTGCAAGGCCGAAGCCGAGTCGAGGAAGGCGCGCGGCTGCGCGAGCAGATGGACAAGATGCGCGAGGACAGTGTGAACCTGCGAGAGCGGCTGGATAAGCTGGAAGCCTCGGCACGCGCAAAGCCCTGACGCGGCGCGCGCCGAGTGCGTCTTTCTGGACGGTGAGTTGATTCGCGGCGCCTTTCGCCGCACCCACGGGATTCTCCCCGCAAAAGGAGGACTGCCGGTGCTCAAGGAATTCAGACAGTTCGCGATGCGCGGAAGCATGGTTGACATGGCCGTGGGTATCGTGATCGGCGCGGCCTTCGGCAAAATCGTGACCTCGCTGGTCAACGACATCCTGATGCCGCCGATCGGCCTGGTACTTGGCGGCGTGAATTTTTCGAGCCTGTTCGTGACGCTGAATGGGAAACATTACGCCTCCCTTGCCGCGGCTCACGCGGCGGGCGCGCCGACGCTCAACTACGGCGTATTCATCAACACGACCATCGACTTCATAATCGTGGCCTTCGCGATGTTCATTGTGATTACGCAGTACCAGCGCCTGGCTGCCGCCTTCAGCACTCCCGAGCCGTCCAAGACGCGCGACTGTCCGTATTGCCTTTCGGCGATTCCGAAAGCGGCCACGCGATGCCCGTATTGCACCTCGCAAGTGGAACCGCTGGCGGCCTGACCTGGACGCGGAGCAATACCGCACCATTCGCACCGTCGCGCACCATAAAAACGGCGGCGGGCGCAAGGCCCACCGCCGTTCGGTCGCCGCGTTGACGGGGGTTATCAGGCGTCGAAGTAGAGCGCGAACTCGTACGGATGGGGACGCAGCCGGCTCTGGCTGACTTCACGCGCCATCTTGTATTCGATCCAAGTCTCGACCAGATCCTCGGTGAACACGTCGCCTTTGAGCAGGTACTCGTGGTCGTTCTTGAGCGCTTCGAGCGCCTCTTCGAGCGAGGCTGGCATGTTCGGGACTTCCTTCAGTTCCGCCGGAGTGAGGGCATAGATGTCCTTGTCGAGCGGCTGGCCCGGATCGAGCCGGCGCTGGATACCGTCAAGACCCGCCATCATCATCGCCGGGAACGCGAGATACGGATTGCAGGTCGGGTCGGGGAAACGCACCTCGATACGCTTGGCCTTGGGCGACGGCGAGTACATCGGGATGCGAATCGACGCGGAGCGGTTGCGGCTGGAGTACGCGAGATTGATCGGCGCCTCGAAGCCCGGCACCAGCCGGCGGTACGAGTTGGTGCACGGGTTGGTGAAGGCCGCGATCGAGCGCGCATGATGCAGGATGCCCGCGATGTAGTGCAGTGCGAGTTCCGACATCCCGGCGTAGCCCGATCCCGCAAACAGCGGCGTGTCTCCCTTCCACAGGCTCTGATGCGTATGCATCCCGGAGCCATTGTCGCCGAACAGCGGCTTGGGCATGAACGTGACCGTCTTGCCGTGGCGGATCGCGACGTTCTTGCAGATGTACTTGTACCAGGTCAGCCAGTCCGCCATCTTGACCAGCGACTGGAAGCGCATGTCGATTTCGGCCTGTCCGGCGGTCGCGACCTCGTGATGCTGCTTCTCGACGCGGATCCCGACCCGCTCCATCTCGAGCACCATCTCGGTGCGGATGTCCTGCAGGCTGTCGTTGGGCGGCACCGGGAAGTAGCCTTCCTTGTAGCGCGGCTTATAGCCGAGGTTCTGCCCTTCCCTGCCGCTGTTCCAGAAGCCCTCGCTCGACTCGATGAAGAAGTAGCTCGAGTGCTGATTGGTGTCGTAGCGGATGCCGTCGAAGATGAAGAATTCAGGCTCGGGACCGAAGTAGGCGGTGTCCGCGATACCGGTGGACTTGAGATACGCCTCGGCCTTGCGCGCGACATTGCGCGGGTCGCGCGTGTAGTCGCCGCGGGTGATCGGATCCGAGATGTTGCAGATCATGGTGATGGTCGGATCCTTCGCAAACGGCTCCATCACGGCGGTTGCCGGATCGGGAACCACCAGCATGTCGCTCGACTCGATCGACTGCCATCCGCGGATTGACGAGCCGTCGAAGCCGAGTCCTTCGTCAAAGGCCGACTCGTCTTTGAATTCGGAAATGGGCACGGTGAAGTGCTGCCACTGGCCGAGCAGGTCGATAAATTTCAAATCGACCATCACGGCGCCCTTTTCCTTGATCATTTCAAGAACCTGTTTCGGCGTCATCGAACGCTTAATCCTCCTCGCCTCTTTAGGGACGGCGACCCTTGGCTTTTTAAAATCGCACGCGACGGCATCTTAGCCGTGGCGAACACTACCTTACCGAAAAATTCGCCGCTAGAAGCCCTGCCGGCAATTCTGCGGGCTTTTGAGACCATGCTTCCATTGAGGTTGTGCTTTTCGCCTTTCTCAACGGCCTGCTCGGCACGTTTAAGCACTGCCCGCGAAGCTTGCATATGCTGCCCGTTTGGGCAGCATATGGAAGACGCAGTGCGCCGTGACCGCTCCTGAGCAGTCCGATTCGATAACATTTTTCAGCTCTGCGGCCCGCCGTCCTACAACATCAGGCTTAGAACAGCAAAGTAGATGCCGAGCATCACGAGTCCGATCGGAACCGCGATTCGCGCCCACTGTCCGCTGCGTATCCTGAGCAGGCCGGCCGCTATTATGTTGGGGATGTTCCCCGGCACCAGCAAGCCGCCCGAAATCAGCAGCGAAAGAATCGCTTCGCGCGCACGCTCAAGCGGCATCTGATGCACTTCGAGCGCGACCAGCGTCGCGTTGTCGAGCACCGCGGACACCATATTGCCCCAGAACAACGCTTCGTTGCTAAGCATCGCGACGTAATGCGTCGCGAGCGGCGCGAACGCTTCGCTGATCAGCACCAGCCCCGCGATAAACGCGAACACTTTGCCTCCCTGCACGAAAGCCTGGCCCACCGTCTCGCGCACGTGGCGTTCGAAAGCCGCCGAATGGTACTCGCCACGCGAAAAAAATCCCGCAAGCACCGCGCTCGCCGTTACTCCTGGAACCACATACGGCCCGAGCAGGAACAACAGCCCAAAGAACGGAAACTGTAGCGCGTGCGTCGCGAGCGTCGAAAGCGGTTCGCCAAGCGGCGTCAGCGCCGCGCCCATCCCGACCGCAAAGCATCCGGCAGCCGCCACTTTGACGCGGCCGTCGGCGTCGAGCCTCAAAAGCCCGATTATCTCGACCAGCACCAGCGCCGCGACGATCACCGTGATCACGCTGGAAACCATCGCAAGCGCGAAGATTGAGACGGCCGCCAGCAAGGGACGCGGAAACTTTCGGCGAAGCCGCGCAAAGCCGCGGTCCAGCGGCTCGCGCAGGTAGCGAAACAGTATCGCGAAAACAATCACGGCCGCGGTTATCGGAATCGCCTGGGTGAACGCGTCGCGTATGAGTTCCGTCCGAAAACCGCCGGCCAGCAGCGTCGCTCCGGCTCCGAGCACGAGGAAATAGAATTCCAGGTTGCGCTCTATCCAGTGGAACAGGAGAGGCCCGAACAGAAGCAGGATCAGGATCGCAATCGCGGACCAGAAGTTCATCGCCAGCTTTTTCGGGGCGGTCGGGACGCCAGTCGGAGCACCTTTTGGGGCGCGCCCCGCGAAACATCTCGTCGCCGGTTCCGGCACTAATTGGTTCGCACGTCCCGGCGTTTCAGCCGGGGGTCCGCCTGGTCATCCTACGGATATTTAAGAGACGCGACGCTAGAACCCGAAGCCGACTGCGGGACCGAAGCCAAGGCCGAAGGGAGTCATCATGTTCATCTGCATGTCCTGGCTTGCCTCGAGGTTTTCCTGCGCGGCTTCCTCCTGCTCGCGCGCGATCCGGTTCTTGAGCCTGATGTTTTGATAGTTCTGGTAGGCCTTCTGATCTCCCACGTACAGGCAGTGACACTGGTAGGGGTCGGCAAACCAATAGTGCGGTTCGCCATTCTTCCCAAGGTAGTAGTTGACGTTAAGCGCTTGCAGGCCTTTCAACTTCTGTAATTTGTCGGGGGTATTGGCGGGAATCATTTTGAAGCCCGCCGCCGAGAGAATCGGATCAAGATAATGCGCACGTTGCTGCGGTGTGGGCTGCGAATTGAGCATCGAGCAGCCAGCGCACATAGCGGCCAGCAAAGCGGCCGAGGCCGCGCTCAAAGCCGTGCGGCGCCAAACTCCGCCATCCGCGCCGCGCCGACAGCGGGCGGCTTTTGCCCTGCCTGTGAAAATCATCGGTTCTGGTCTCCGCATGCGCGCGACTCTATCGGCAAGCAGCGCATGCGCCACAAGCAGACGCAGCATGCGCTCGCCGCCAAACCAGTTGGACGCTTCCGATCGCGTAAAAATTCACGCTCAAACTGAGCTTGACCCGCACATGGTCAGGGGCGGCTCGGCGCAAGCGACTCAAAAGCGAACGAATTTTCGAGGTGCGCCTTCGCGAAGTCCACCGGCCTGCGCGTCCAAAACTATTCGACTCTTCGCGTCGTCCATTGGGGCTCGTCAACGCCCCACATTTCGCCGCAAGAGCGCCACCCCAATCTCGCGACGCGCGGCCTTGTCCGCATCCTCTTCCACCGCGGGGTGGCTATAGCTACTTTTCCCATCCGCGTCCAGCACTGTCTCCGCCTCGCAAAACAGTTGACCTCGCCAGTTTCAAAATGCCTCCGGGGAGAGCCATGGTGCCGCAGACAGCCTTTAGGGCTTCGCAATGACCATCTTTCTCGGCCTTTGGGTCATCCTTGTCATTCGAGCGGCCTGATACACTCGCTTGCATGTAAAAGGCAGTTCGGCGCAATGCCTTCCATAGTCAAAACAGTGGCCGACTCTAAGCACTCGCGCCGCGTGTTCTAATGACTCTTCCTCCGCTCAAATCGACCGCTGCGGTCACTATCGCGACGTACCTCCCGCGCCCGGCAGCGCGCCTTTGTTGTGCTTTTTTCCAAACACGAGTTCGTCGCTTTTCCCTCAGCCTTGCCTCACACGCCTATTGCCGCAAAACCTACTTCGGTGCGCCATCAACCAACGGCGCTTCGGTGAGCACGTAGTTTACCTTCTCACCGGCGTGCAGATCCCCGCTGAAGGTCGCGACGACCAGGTCCTCCGCGGTCAGGCCCTTGGTGATTTCAACCCAGGAGCCGTCATTGATACCGGTGGTGAGCTGTTTCGTAACCAGTCGCCCATTCTTTACCAGGAGGACTTCAGCGGTTTTTCCTTCGCCGTTGACCGCGGACGCCGGCAGGCCCAGGGCCTCGGGATGCGAGACCAGAATAAGCTTCACGTGAGCGTACATCCGCGGATAAAGCACTCCACCGGGGTTGTGGATGTCGATCTCGGTCAGCATCGTGCGCGTCGCGAGATCCAGAGCCGACGCGTAACGCGTAACCGAGCTTCTCACAACCAGCCCCGGAACCTCGTCAAAGGTCAACGTCGCGGGCGTGCCACGCCGAATGTATCGGCACCATCGTCCGGGCACATATACGTAAACGCGAAGCTTGTTCAGCGTGGCAATCGTAAGAATCGGGCCGCCGCCGGTGCGATGGCCTCCGGCGCCCTCCGTCGCGCCGGGAGAGATCAGCGCCGACGACTCGTTGACTCCGATCTCGCCGCCGCCCGCTCGAATCAGGGCACCGGGATCGGCGAAGCGGCCGGTGATGGTTCCGTCAAACGGCGCGATAATCCGCGTGTATCCCACGAGCGTGCGGAGCGTGTTGACGTTCGCAAGAGCCGCGCGATATCTGGCGTAGGCCGCATCGACGTCTTCCCGCGCGACGAGGCGCGGATCCAACCGCCAGACCTGGTTCAGCCGCTGATAGGTGATTTTGTCGATCGCCAGTCTCGCCCGCGCATGCGCGAGGTTCGATTTCAGCTCTGGCACTTCGATCACCGCGAGCACCTGCCCGGCTTTGACTCGGTCGCCCTTGTCCACGGAGATCGACTTCAGGTATCCGGTCACCTTGGCATGCAACGCGGCCTCGTAAAATCCGACGAGGTCGCCCGGGAGCTCGATGCTGAGCGTCATGTCGCGACGCTGCGCATGGAGCACCGTCACCACAGGCGCCGCCGCCGGCGCCGCGGGAGGACGCTGACGGCATCCTGAGAGGCCGCCCGCGACAAGTGCCACCAAACTGAACGCCGAGAGCGCGATCCGGGCGGCGAGTCCCCCACCTGCCTTGCAAGTCCTGCGATAGTTGTTCATCGCGCCATCGCGCCCCTCCGCGTCCGCCTCGCCGGCCACGAGTCTCAGCGCCTTTCGGCCTCTTTGCCTTCCACGACCGGCGTCCGTTTGAACGAGTAAAAGAGCTCCCACACGCTGGGCACAAGAAACAGCGTCATAACCAGCGACACCGCCAACCCACCGATCACGGAGCGGGCAAGCGGCGCGGAGGCCGCCGAACCGCGCTCGAGCTTCAAGGCCAGCGGCGCGAGACCGGCGATGGTGGCGAACGAAGTCATCAGTATCGGCCGCATGCGGACGCGTGCGGCGTCGACCGCCGATTGCCTCAGGCTCTGACCGCCGAGACGGCGATTGTTTGCGAAGTCGATCAGGAGAATCGCGTTCGACACGACGATTCCGATCATAACGATCACGCCCATCATCGATTCGATGTTCATTGTCGTGCCGGTCACCCACAGCATCCATACCACGCCGATCATGCCCATCGGCACCGAAAACAGAAAAATCAGCGGATCGAGCCAGGAGCGCGCTTGCGCGACGCCGACCAGGTAAACCACGACCACGGCCAGGATGAACCCGCTCTCGATACTCGCGAATGTCTTCTGCATGTTGACCACCGAGCCGCGGAAATACACTTTTACCGTGCGCGGAGGCTTGACCCCCGCAAGTGCGCGCCTTACCGCGTTCAGCGTGCCGCCCAGGTCGGCGGTGCTGGGAGAGATAAGAACGTCAACGACGCGTTGAATGTTGTAGTGGTCGGCCTCGGAGGGATAGCGTGTGAGTTTGATGGCGGCCACTTCGCCGAGCAGGATGGACTGCTCGTGGCCGCCCGGATTACTGGTGGGACGCGGCTTTGCGCCACGATAGTGGTAATCCTCGAAGTTGGAGATGAGCCGGGTTCCGACCGGGATATCGAGCAAGGTCTGGAACGAATTGATGTTTTGTTCGAAATACTGGGCGCTCAGATAGTAGTCATCGCCGTTGCGCGGATCAATCCAGATGGACGGCTGGATCATATCATTGCTGTTGAGAGCCGTGATGAGGTTGGTAATAACGGAGCGCGCGGTTATGCCCAGGCGCGCGGCTTTCGTGCGATCGACGTTGATTTCCACGGTTGGATAGTCGGCCACCTGCTTGATCATCAGCTGCCCCACCTCGGGCAGGGAACGAACGCGTTCCTCGATTTCCCGGGCGAAGGTGAACATTGGCGAAAAATCCTCGCTCATCGGCGCGCTCAGTTGAACATCGATCGGCGCCTGGGCGCCGAAATTGAGAACGGCGTCTATGATGCTGCCGGAGCTGAAGAACGTGCGGACCTCGGGCACCTCGCGTTGAAGAGCCGCGCGCACGACTCGCTCGTAGTAGGCCGTCGAACGGCTGTGTTCGGCGCGTAGCGCCACCAGTATCTGGCCGGTGTCTTCGCCCGAGTTCGGCGTGTACAGCGCCGATACGTTGGGAACAACGCCCAGGTTCGCGATCACCTCGCGCAGGTCGTGGCGCGGGATCACCCGATGAATGATGCCGTCGATCCGCCGGGCGGCGGCCTCGGTCAATTCCAGACGCGTGCCGGCCCGCGTTGCGATATTGATCACAAACTTGCCCGGGTCGGTCTCCGGAAACATTCGCGTACCGAGCATCGGAAACATCAGCATCGAAACCACGAACAGAACCACGGCCGACGCGATTACGAGCGCCTTGTGGTCCATCGTTCGATCGAGCAAGCGGGCGAAGCGCGTTGCGAAGCGCTCGTAGGCCCGATCGAAGGCGGCCAGCGGGCCGCGGCGCGTGTCGACGCCGGTTGCCTGGCGGCGGGCGGCCTCAAGCGCTTCCTCCGGATTCAGCCCTCGCGCGCAATAAATGGGGATGATCGACATCGAGACGACGTACGAAGCCGCCATCGCGAATAGCACCGCAAGAGCCAGCGCGGTGAAGAGCTCTCTGCTCACCCCGAACAGAAAGACCACCGGCAGGAACACCACGATTGTGCTGATGGTGGAGGCGAGCACCGCGTAAGTGACTTCCTCCGCCCCCTCGGCGGCGGCTTTGGCCGGCGCCTTGCCCATCGCGAAATGACGATTGATATTTTCGAGCACGACGGTCGAGTCGTCCACCAGTCGGCCGATCGCAAGTGTGAATCCTCCCAGCGTCATGAGATTGATGGTCTGGCCGGATACGAACAGGCCAACGAGCCCCGCCATGATCGACAACGGTATCGACAGGAAAATGGCAAAGGTGGATCGAACGCTTCCCAGGAACAGCAGAATCATCAGCGATGCGAGCAGCGCTCCGGAGAGCGCTTCATGTTCGAGCGCCCGAACGGCGTTCAGGATAGTGCCCTTCTGGCTGAAAAGCGTCCCGACCTTCATGTTGGCGGGCAGGCCCGTAACTTCCCGGATTGCACGTTTGACGCCGCCGATCACGTCCAGGGTGTTGGCGCCGGTCTGCTTGAAGATGGGAACGTAGACCGACGGCCTGCCATTGATGAGAACCTTGTTGTATTGGATTTGAGCCGCATATTCCGCGTCTCCAACGTCGCGCAAATAGGTCGGCGACTGGCCCGGCCCGAGCTTTATCGGGACGTGGTTAAGCGCCTCGGGCGTGGGAATCTGCGAATTGGAATAGATATACCAGTCATACGGGCCAATCTTCGCGTCGCCGGCGGGCAGAATCTGGTTGGTTGCGTTGATCGCGTTGGTGACGTCGCGCAGGGTGAGCCCTTGCGCCTGAAGCTTCTGCCGATCAACGTAGGCCATGATTTGGCGAATCTTTCCGCCAAACGGGTACGGCACCGAGGCGCCTTCGACTGTCGCCATAAAGTTGCGCACGTTGTAGCGCGCCTGATTTTGAAGCTCGGTCTCGTCGTACGGCCCCGAAAGCGTGACGAGGATCACCGGGATCGAAGAGGATGCGTTGTACTCGAGCACAAGCGGCGGTAGCGTGCCGGGAGGCATAAGCCCCAAATCACCCATCGCCAGCGTCGCCAGGTTGGCCGCTCCCACGCCGATATTGACGTTCGGATGAAAATAAACCGTGATTGCGCTCACGCCCGGGATAGAGCGCGACTCTATGTGCTCGATTCCGTTGCCCAGAGTAAAAAACCGCTCATAACGGCTTGTGATGTCCTGCTCCATCGCAAGTGGCGCAAATCCCGGGTAAAAGGTCGCCACCACTGCGGCCTTGATATGCAATGGCGGGAATACATCCACAGGCATCCGGGTGAACGCCATTGCGCCAAAGAGCGCGGTCAACAGGGCGGCCACGATGACCATGTAGGGGTTACGCAGCGAGAAACGTGGCATGACGCACCTCGTCAGGCGCAACCGAAATATCATCCTGGCGAGCGGGTTTCGGTTGGGCGATTCGTAGCGCTTGCAATGAGGATGCCGAACGCCACACCTTCCATCGCGCGTCGGACTCTCGAAGCGGTCTCAAAAATGGTTTTGTCGAGGTTCTTGGGGTATTTTGAGCCGTGGGCGGACGAGCCGCGGCGGAGGTGGGAGTGGAGTGGAGCTTGCCGAGGAACAGTGGGAGGTGGTGCGGGGACTGATTCCCGAGCCGCCGCGGCGCGCCGACGGGCGTGGCCGACCGTGGCGCGATAGCAGAGAGGTGCTGGAGGGAATTTTGTGGGTG
>JAKAVC010000051.1 GCA_021817345.1 Deltaproteobacteria bacterium
GACGAAGGATACGACCTCGCAAGCGGATGGCGCACCGAGCGATGGAAGGATTCGGCGCTGTCGCGCCGGATGCCGTCGATAGCGGCCAACGCGCTCATCTCGCGGATTACCGGCGTCAGGCTCCACGACTACGGATGCACGTTCAAGGCTTACCGCGGCGAGCTCGCGCGAAGCCTCAGGCTTTACGGCGAAATGCATCGCTTTGTCCCCGCTATAGCGGCGGAGCAGGGCGCGAGGATTGCCGAGGTCGAGGTGAATTTCCGGCCCCGGCGCGCGGGCAGCTCGAAATACGGACCGGGACGGATCGTGCGCACGGTGCTCGACCTGATGACGGTCAAGTTCCTGTCCGGCTACTCGACGCGCCCGATTCAGGTCTTCGGCCTGATCGGGCTTGCGCTTGGCGCGCTGGGAGGGCTCTGGACCGCGGTTCTCGTGTTCGAAAAAGTCTTCCTCGGGGCGCGGCTTGCGAATCGTCCGGCCCTGCTGCTGGCGATCCTGCTGGTCGTCGTCGGCGTGCAGTTCATCAGCCTGGGACTTCTGGGCGAGATGCTGGCGCGGACCTATCACGAATCGCAGCACAAGCCGATTTACGTAATCAAGGAAGAATTCTGAGGTTCGTCCGATGAATATCGCAGTGGTTGGGACCGGGTACGTCGGCCTCGTGAGCGGAACCTGCTATGCCGAAAGCGGCAACGAGGTGATCTGCGTCGATATCGACGAGGCGCGTATCGAAGCGCTCAAGCGCGGCGAAATTCCGATTTACGAACCGGGCCTTGCCGAACTGGTGCATCGCAATCTGAGCGAGGGCAGGCTTCGTTTCACCACCGACACGGTCGAGGCGGTCGCGCAGTCGATGCTCTCGTTTATCGCGGTGGGCACTCCGATGGGTTCGGACGGCGCCGCGGACCTGAGCGGCGTGTTGAAGGCCGCCGAGGAGATCGCGCGCGCGGTCACCGGGTACCATGTGCTGTGCGTGAAGAGCACGGTTCCGGTTGGCACCAACGATCGGGTTCGCGAGATCGCCGCGCGCGTGGCCAGGCACAAGGTCGACGTCTGCTCGGTGCCGGAATTCCTCAAGGAAGGTTCCGCGATCGAGGACTTCATGCGGCCCGACCGCGTCCTGATCGGGAGCCTCTCCGAGCAGGCAACCGCGATCCTGCGCGAGCTTCACGCGCCATTCACCCGCACCGACAATCCGATCCTCGTGATGGACCCGCGCTCGGCCGAGTTGACCAAGTATGCGTGCAACTCGATGCTCGCGCTCAGGATTTCCTTCATCAACGAGATCGCAAACCTGTGCGAAGCGGTCGGCGCGGAAATCAACCAGGTGCGCCGCGGACTCGGCTCCGATCGCAGGATCGGCACTCAGTTCCTGTTTCCCGGCGTGGGCTACGGCGGCTCGTGCTTTCCAAAGGACGTCGAGGCGCTGATTCGCACCGGGGTGGAAAATGGGCTCGACTTCGAGCTGCTCAAGGCCGCGCAGCACGTCAACAACCTGCAGAAGCGCCGCATCGTCACGCGCGTTACGGAGCACTTCGGCCCCGATCTGAAGGGACGGACCTTCGCGGTGTGGGGGCTTGCCTTCAAGCCCCGCACCGACGACATGCGCGAAGCGCCGTCGCTGGTGATTATCGAGGAGCTGCTCAAGGCGGGCGCCTCAGTGCGGGCGCACGATCCCGAAGCGCTGGAAAACGCGCGGCGGATTTTCGGCGACCGGCTGAGCTACCACAAGTCCAACTACGACGCGCTGAACGGCGCCGACGCGCTCCTTATCCTGACTGAGTGGAACGAGTTCCGCCATCCGAATTTCCAGCGCATCCGCTCGATGCTGAAGCAGCCGGTGATATTCGACGGCCGCAACCTGTATGATCCTCAACTGATGAAGGCGCTCGAGTTCAAGTACTATTCAATCGGGCGGCGGGCCGAATAACCGGCGCAAGGGGGTGGCGGCGATGCGAATCCTGGTGACTGGAGGAGCCGGCTTTATCGGCTCGAATACCGTGGACGGGCTGGTGAGAGCTGGTGGCCATGAAATTTCCGTGCTCGACAGCCTTGCGACCGGCAAGCGCGAGCAGGTCAATCCCGCGGCGCGCTTCTATCACGCCGATCTTCGCGACGCGGACGCCGTGAAACGGGTTATCGAAGCCGAAAAGCCCGAAGTGATCTTTCACTTCGCCGCCCAGATGGACGTGCGCCGTTCGGTCGCCGACCCGGTCCATGACGCGCAGGTCAACCTGATCGGGTTCCTGAACATGATGGAGGCGGCGCGGCGAAACGGCGTCCGCCGCATAATCTTCTCCTCGACCGGAGGAGCGATCTACGGCGAGCAGGAAGCATTCCCCTGCGATGAAAACCATCCCGTGCGGCCGGTGAGTCCCTATGGAGTCGCCAAACTTTCAACCGAGAGCTACCTGTTCTTCTACAAGGCCGAGTATGGGATCGATTACGTCGCGCTGAGATACGCGAATGTTTACGGGCCGCGCCAGGACCCTCACGGCGAAGCCGGAGTGGTCGCGATTTTCTGCGGGCGGCTGCTCGCCGGCATCCCGTGCACGATCTACGGAGACGGCGGGCAGACTCGTGATTATGCTTTTGTAGGAGACGTCGTGCGCGCCAACCTCGCCGCGCTTCGAAGCGATGCCGGAGGTCCAATCAATGTCGGGACCGCGGTTGAAACCAGCGTAAACGACCTGTACGCGATGCTTGCCGAGGCGGCCGGCGTGAAAACGCCGCCCCAATATGCGCCCGCCAGGCCGGGCGAGCAGCGCCGTTCGGTGATTTCGCCCGCGCGGGCCGAAAAGCTGCTCGGATGGAAGCCCGAGGTCGCGCTGCGCGACGGACTGCGGGAAACCCTGGGTTTCTTCAAGGAGCGCCGAAATTAGTTCGTACCAGATGACCGCGCCTGACCGGATTCGCAACTTTTCGATTATCGCCCATATCGATCACGGCAAATCCACGCTTGCCGATCGGATATTGGAGCGCACCGGTGCGCTCTCCAAGCGGGAGTTGAAGGAGCAGTTCCTCGACTCGATGGACCTGGAGCGCGAACGCGGCATCACGATCAAGGCCCGCTCGGTGCGGCTCAACTACACCGCCCGCGACGGCCGTTCGTACGTCCTGAACCTTATCGACACGCCCGGGCACGTCGATTTCGCCTACGAGGTCTCGCGCAGTCTCGCCGCGTGCGAGGGCGCCCTGCTGGTCGTCGACGCAAGCCAGGGCGTCGAGGCGCAGACTCTTGCCAACGTCTATCTGGCGCTCGATCACGGGCTCGAAATAATCCCGGTCATCAACAAGATCGATCTTCCCGGCGCCGATATCGAGCATACCCGCCGTCAGATCGAGGACATTATCGGGCTTGACGCCGAAGACGCGATCCTGACCAGCGCCAAGGAAGGGATCGGAATCGAAGAGGTACTCGAGGCAATCGTAAGGCGCGTTCCGCCGCCGAAAGTGCCCGAAAACCCGAGCCTCCGCGCTCTCATTTTCGACAGTTGGTACGACCCGTACACCGGCGTTGTGGGCCTGGTGCGCGTGTTCGGCGGGGAGATTCGCAAGGGCATGAAGGTGCGCCTGATGGCGACCGGCAAGGAGGGCGAGGTGCTCCGGCTCGGCCACTTCACGCCGCACGAGCGCGAAGTCGAATCACTCAGCCCCGGCGAAGTCGGATTTGTCGTCGCCGGTATCAAGACGGTCCGCGACATGCGCGTGGGCGACACGATGACCGACGCGGAGCGTCCGGCGGCCGAACCGCTCGCGGGATTCAAGGAACTGAAGCCGATGGTGTTCGCCGGGCTTTATCCGACCGAGGCGAACCAGTACGGCGCATTGCGCGACGCGATCGACAAGCTTCGCCTGAACGACGCGAGCTTCGTATGCGAGGCCGAGAGTTCGCAGGCGCTCGGCTTCGGCTTTCGCGCGGGATTCCTCGGCCTTCTGCACATGGAGATAACCCAGGAGCGCCTCGAGCGGGAATTCGGACTCAGCCTGATCGTCACCGCGCCCACCGTCGAATACCGGGTTTGCACCTACTCGGGGCAGACCCTGATGGTCGATAATCCCGCGCTTTTGCCCAACGAGGGCGAGATCGAACGTATCGAGGAGCCGTTCATTCTCGCATCCATCCACATGCCCGACGAATTCCTCGGCGCGGTGATGAAGCTTTGCGAGGACCGCCGCGGTATCCAGCGCGATCTCCGCTATCTCGACGAAAAGCGCGTGATGCTGCGCTACGAATTGCCGCTGGCCGAGATCGTTTTCGACTTTTACGACCGGCTGAAGTCGATGAGCCGCGGATATGCGTCGCTCGACTACGAGTTTCTGGACTTCCGATCGGGGCCTCTGGTTAAATTGGACATCCGGATCAACGGCGAGGTAATCGACGCGCTCTCGATAATCGTGCATCGTGACAAGGCCTATGAACGCGGCCGGCTTCTGTGCGAGAAGATGCGCCAGTTGATCCCGCGCCAGATGTTCGAAGTGGCGATCCAGGCCGCGCTTGGCGCCAAGGTGATCGCGCGCGAAAGCGTCAAGCCGTTGCGCAAGAACGTTACCGCCAAGTGTTACGGAGGAGACATCACGCGCAAGCGCAAGCTCCTCGAAAAGCAAAAGGAAGGCAAGAAGCGGATGAAGCAGGTGGGCCGGGTTGAAATCCCGCAGGAGGCGTTTCTCGCCCTGCTCAAGGTTGGAGAGTAGGGCGTCCGTGGCTGAACCAGCGCGCAATCTCCCCAAATCGCAGCAGCATCCCGCAGGCGCTGAGACCTCGGCCGCGCCGCCGCGGAAGAGCATTGTCCGCGAATATGCGGAGGCGCTGATTATCGCCTTCGTTCTCGCGGTCTTCATCCGAACCTTCTTCATTCAGGCCTACAAGATCCCGTCGGGCTCGATGGAGCCGACGCTGCTGATCGGCGACCATATCCTGGTCGATAAATTCGCTTACGGATTTCGCCTTCCGGATTCTTTCTTCGGGCTGTCGATTCCGGGAATTCCGTGGGGCCATTATCTTTTCCGCACCGGCTCGATCCATCGCGGCGACGTAATTGTGTTCGTCTTTCCGCCCGACCCGACCAAGGACTTCATCAAGCGGGTAATCGCGGTCGCCGGCGATACGGTCGCAGTCAAAAATGCGGTTGTATATCTGAACGGCAAAGTGATGCCCGATCCGCACGCGCATTACTCGCTGCCGGCCGACGAACGAACGCCCTTGTCGCCGCGGGACAATTTTGGCCCGGTAAAGGTGCCCCAGGGCAAGATTTTCGTGATGGGCGACAACCGCGACCGCAGCTATGACAGCCGGTTCTGGGGATTCGTCCCGATCGATAATGTTGAGGGACGCGCGTTTCTCATCTATTGGTCTTGGAACAGCGATGGATCGGGCCTGTTGCACGTGCGATGGGACCGGTTCGGGATGGTTATCCATTAGAAGCCAGGGAGAGAAGCGGGGTGGCTGACGAAGCACTGGCCAGAATCGGCACGATGCTGGAGGAAATCGGCTCGAGGTTCGAACTCGTGGTTGAGGCCGTCTCCGGCTTCGGCGGCAGGCTCGATAAACTGCGGGAAGACATGCTGGGCCAGTTTGCCGAGGTCGGAAACCAGATCCGCTTTCTTTCCGATCAGATAGCCGAAAATCGCAGCGGCATTTCCACGCTGCGCGCCGACCTCGGCGCTGAGATGATCCGGCTCGGCGAGATGATCGGGCGCACCCGGGTCGAGTTCCGTGAGCAGTTGTCGCAGAGCGAATTGAATCTGAAGGGCGAGATCGCGGAGCGCGCGGGCGCCGCGATGGTTGCCGAAGCCGGCGAAGAAGCCGAAGCGGCCGGCGGGGGCAAGGCCTCGCGCCGCAAAGCGCCGGAAACCGCGGTGCCGCGCGAGGTGCTCGATACGATTCGCGAACTCAAGCGCGAGATCCGGGCTTCCGCCGAAGCGACCGAAAAAAAACTCGGCGGCGATCTCAAGCAGACCAACAAAACCCTCGGCGCACTCGCGCGCAAGTTCGAGCGCTTCGACGACCGGATCACTGTGCAGGTGCGCGACCAGGACCAACGGCTCAAGAAGGTCGAGCAGCGGCGCGGCCGCGCCTAGCGGCAACCGTGTTCAGAAAAGCGGAAAGCGCAAGCATGGCCTCATCAGCCTGCTGAATAACCCCGGAGACTCCGCGCGCGAGCGAGTTTGCGCTCCAAGCTTGATCGAGGCGCGAGCGCTCTGTAAAAAATATAGAGAACCTTTAACCCGCCACAGAGAGGGCGGAAAGGTCCATACGGATGATACTGCATTCAAACCAGCCCGACCGCGCCTGCGGTCGGGTATTTTTGCGTCCGGCGCCATGACCCCCAGGACCACAGTCGCGTGTGACGCGGAGGCCGTGGCGCGCGCCGTCAAGCGTCTTGCGCACGAAATCACCGAGCGCAATCGCGGCGACGGAATTGTCATGGTTGGCATCCTGCGCCGCGGCGCAACGCTCGCGAGCCGGCTCGCCGCCGCGATTCGTGAGTCGGGCGGCGGAGACGTTCCCATCGGAACCCTCGACATCTCGTCCTACCGCGACGACCAGAAGGGCGCGCCGGGCGATCCGCGCCTGCTCGGACGCAACGTGCCGTTCTCGCTCGACGGCCGGTGCGTCATCCTGGTCGATGACGTGCTTTACACGGGCCGTACGGTGCGCGCTGCTCTGCAGGCGCTTTCCGATCTCGGACGTCCCGAGTCGGTGCAGCTTGCGGTGCTGGTCGACCGCGGCGGACGCGAATTGCCGATTCGCGCGGATTTCGTCGGTCGCAACGTGCATGCGGAGCCGGGGCAACGGGTCTATGTAAAGCTCGCCGAGGTCGACGGGCTCGACGCTGTGCTGCTCGGGGAGGCGCCGTCGCGATGACGCGGCTTCCGAAATACGACATCGTCTCGATCGACGACCTGTCGTTGCGCGAAATCGAGCGCATCTTCAGCCTTGCCGATCGCTTTTGCGAGGCGCTCAGGAACGCGGAGCGGATAACGCTCGCCGACGGGCTGATCATGGCGACGCTCTTCTATGAGCCTTCGACGCGCACACGGCTCAGTTTCGAGTCCGCGATGCATCGGCTGGGCGGCTCGGTCATCAGCTCGCCCGACATGCGCGCCAGTTCCGCCGCCAAGGGCGAGACGCTCGCCGACACGGTGCGGGTGGTCGGTTCGTACGCCGACCTTATCGTGCTGCGCCATCCGCACGACGGCGCTGCGCGGGTCGCGTCCCAGTATGCGCCGTGTCCGGTGATAAACGCGGGCGACGGCAGCCGCGAGCATCCCACGCAGACCCTTTGCGATCTCTACATCCTGCGCAAAAAGAAAGGCCACCTGAGAGGGCTTACGGTCGCGCTGTGCGGCGACCTCAAGTACGGCCGCACGGTACATTCGCTCATCTATGCGCTCGCGCGCTTCGGCGCGAATATCGTCGCGGTGCCGACCGCCGGAATGGACGTGCCCGACTACGTGCTCGATCGGGTGCGGGCCGAGAGCAATTACAGCTTCTCGACCGTCTCGATGGAGGAAATGAAGTCGCTCGCGGGGCGGCTCGACGCGCTTTATCTCACGCCCAGCGCGCCTCATCAGATGGCCCTGTTCACGGCCGAGATGCCGATCGAGAAGCTGCCCGCGCCGGCGCCCAAGGCGCTGGACGCCTTCTATGTAACGCGGATGCAGAAGGAGCGGATGGCGGACAAGGGCGCCGAGTCCGGCGAATACGTGCGCTTCGACGCGCGCGCGCTCAAGGGCAGCCGCGCCCATGAGGCCGTCGTGATGCATCCGCTGCCCCGCACCAGTGAGCTAGCTTACGAACTCGACAGCGACCCTCGCGCGATCTACTTCGAGCAGGCCGCCGCGGGCGTGCCGGTTCGGATGGCGCTTGTCGCGTGGATGCTCGAACACGCCGCGGTCGCCGAACGGCCTCCGCTTCCCGGCCTGCCGGTCGTGCGCCTGCGTGCCGAGGCGGCGCCGCGATGCCCCAACGCGAACTGCGTCAGCCGCTTCGAGGGCTCGTACCTCGCGCCCCGGTTCAGGCTCGGCAGAAGCGGCGCGGGCAACGTCCTGATGCTGCGATGCGACTATTGCGACCGCGAGCTTGCGGTGGAATTCGTCGGCCACGTGCGAACCCGCCGCTACTACCGCTTCGAGGAGAATCTCCTCAGCTACGTGCGCGAATGGATCGAGGAAGGCTCGCTCGCCGTGTTCGATACCGTCAAGCAGGCCGAGGAGGCCGGCTACGAGCCGTATCGGCGCGGCCCGCAGCGCGAGATCATGAACGCGGAACAGGTGGCCGAGGCCGTCGAATCGCTCGCCGGGCAGGCCGTCGCCGATCTGCCCGACATGAGCCGGGTGATGCTCGTCGGAGTGATAAGCCGCGGCGCGATGCTGGCGATGCGGCTTCGCGACCTTATCGAAGCGCGCACCGGAGTTCGTCCGCCGTGCGCGGCGCTCGACGCCTACGCGGGCGCCGATGCAATCCGCGCGCTCGACGGCCCCGAGGAAATCTCAACCGACGGCCGCGTGGTCGTGCTCGTGGATGACGTGATCAACAGCGGATGGACCGTGCAGCGCGCGATGGCGATGCTGTGGGAGAAGGGAAGGCCCGCCGGGATGAAGCTCGCGGTGCTTATCGACCGCGGGCATCGCGCGGTCCCGATACGCCCCAACTACGTCGGCAAAAACATTCCGACTTCGCGCTCGGAGCGCGTGCAGGTAAGGCTCGAAATGCCGGACCCAAAGGCGCGGACGCGGGCGCGCGACCGGGTGACCGTCTATTCGATGGTGGAACCGATGAAGGAAGCGGAGAGCGCGGAGTGAGGCCGCTTCTGATACGGGGCGGCCGCGTGATCGATCCCACCAACGGGGTTGACGCGATGCTCGACGTGCTGGTCGTCAACGGCCGAATCGAGGCGGTCGCGGCGCCCGGCGCGATCGGCGCACCCGCGGACGCGCCGACGCTCGACGCGGCCGGATACTGGGTTGTCCCGGGCCTTATCGATCCCCACGTCCATCTGCGCGACCCCGGCTTTCCGGAGAAAGAAACGATCTCGTCCGGACTGCGTGCGGCAGCGGCGGGAGGATTTACCGCGGTTGCCGCGATGGCGAATACGTCGCCAGTCAACGACACGCCCGAGGTGACTCGTTACATGCTGGCGCGGGCGAGCGAAGTCCGTTCCGCGCGGCTCATCCCGGTCTCTGCCGTTACCGTCGGGCTTCGCGGCGAGGAACTGGCCGATTGCGAAGCGATGGCCGCGGCGGGCGCGCGCCTTTTTTCCGACGACGGCGTCCCCGTTGACGACC
>JAKAVC010000010.1 GCA_021817345.1 Deltaproteobacteria bacterium
TTCCGATCTGGACCAACGCGACGAAGTCGAAAATCGAAGCGCTGGTGGTTGGATTGCGCAGCTTGGCGCGCGCGATCGCGGCAAGAATGTTCTGCTTGTCCTCTTTGCCGACGGCGCCGCTTTGCGGCCGGACGTACGAACGGTACACGGGAAAGCATGCGACCACTTCGACGAGCGCGTCGGCCAGGCTGTTCAGTGTGAAGTCGCGCGACCATCGATGCTGCTCCGAGATGCGATCGAGCCGGCGCGCGAGAACCGCCAGTTCGCCCGACATCGCGGTGCGGATGACGAGCTTCTTGCTCTCGTAAACGACGTCGCTGAAATCGAGACTCTCGCCGATAAAACGGCGGTAGAGATCGTGAAAGCGGGCGCGGTTCTCACGCGCAACCAGCAGCCCGTTGACGAAGTTGAGGAAGTCGTAGCCAGTGGTCCCGAAAATCGGCCAGTCGTGCCGCGCGCTCTCGTCTTCGCCGAGAATCTTCTCGACCACGACGTAAAACGGGCGTTTCCCGTCCTCGCCCTCGTGCGCGGCACGTGGAGGCGGTTCGCCGGTCATCGCGGTCGAGCACGACGACTGAAGCCGGCGCAGGTACTGCTCGGGATCGAGCAGGCCGTCGACATGATCGACTCGAAGCCCGCTCACCCAGCCGCGTTCGACGAAGTGGAAAATCAACTCGTGGACGGCGCTGAACACCGCGCGCTCCTCGACCCGGATGGCCGCCAGATCGTTGACGTCGAAGAAGCGCCGGTAGTTGATTTCGTCGCTTGCGACCTTCCAGAACGAGAGCCGGTAGGCCTGATCGGCAAGCAGCCCTTCGAGCCGGTCGAAGCTTCTCGGATCGCCCCTGACACCGTTCAGCTTGTCGATGGAGGCGGCTATCGCCGAGCGCACTTCGGCTCCCGAGCGGCAGAGCGCCGCGATACGCCGCTTGATCACCTGGATCTCGCGCCTGCGTTCACGGAGCCTCGCACGGTCCGTCTCGGCGCTAAGCGGGAGATGCTCGAGCGCCTTGATGATGCTTTCCAGTTCCAGAACTTCGGGGGCCGAGTCGCCGATTTTTCCGCTCAAGAGATGCAGCGCCGGTTCGAGAATCCACGTGAAGCTTCGCGGCGCGAGCGGAAACCGATTGTCGCCGTAGCGGGCAAAGAACTCGCCGTCGTCGCGGGCGATCGAAATCTCGCCGTTCTCCAGAACCTTGCCGTACTGATCGCCGAGCACCGGGAGCAGCACCTTGTTGGCGAGATCGGCCTTGGGCGGATGCCAGTCGATATCGAAGAAGTCGGCATGCGAGGAACTCGGTCCGTTCTCGAGCACGTCCTGCCACCATCGATTGCGCGAGTTCCCGATCGACATGTGATTGGGCACGATATCGGCGACGATTCCCATCCCGCGCTCATGCAGACAGCGCGCGAGCTCGGCGAATTCCTCCTCGTTTCCAATCTCCGGGTTGAGCCGGCGATGATTGATGACGTCGTAGCCGTGAATGCTGCCGGGCTGCGCCTCGGTGAGCGGCGAGGTATAGACGTCGGTGATGCCGAGTTGATGCAGGTATCCGATGAGTTCGATCACATTTTTGAGATTCAGACCCGCGTGAACCTGCAGGCGATAGGTGCTGACCGGGATTCGCGCGTTCATAAGCAATGTCTACCACGGCGCGTCGGGAATGCGCCCCATAGTCACGACGCAGGGTCCGTCGCACGTCTCGGCGCCTGACTCCCCGATGATTTATCAAAGACTATCGACCGTCGCGCAAGCCGCCCAAAGGCGCCGACCCGTCCGCGCGATGGCAACCGGACGATATTGGCAGGACGCCATCTCCAGACGAATAACGGCGGCACAAACACGCAAATGAGCGGCGTCGTCCGAGGCAGCCGGGAAAAGCAGTCTAACGCCCGTAAGAAAAGGCCCCGGCCCGCCCTTGACAGAGTGTAGCGAATACAAAACAATTAGGCGCAGTGAGCAGGGCCGAAACATTGGCGCTCAGCAAGCCGCGGCGCAAGACGCGTAACGGCAGACTCCGGATCGAGCCGCTCCCGTGGCCCGAGCCCGGAATGGCGACGCGCCAGACGGGCCGTGAGCATGGCCATCGCTGCCTTACTTGTCGCGCCGAATTCGAATGTGACGGTCCTGATGAAACCGGGTGCTGCAGCCCGGTTTGTCCCCCCTGCTATTGGATTGAGCTTGGTTCGCAACTGAGGCTGTACGAGTCGATGGTCGCCGAGCTGGCACGCAAGCGGATGGCTATAGAGCGCCGGGTTGGAAAGGCGGCCTGTCGTATAGCCGAAATGAGACGGCGAAGGGTTGCCGCTAAGAGCAGCCTGGTCGCGGCATTCGGCATGTTGGTGGCACAACCGGAGCCCCGGGATCTGGTTTTCAAGAACAAGCGGCAGGGAACGGATATTCAAACCGATTCCGAAGTGTCGCCAGCATGAAGCGCCGAAAACAAATCGACCGGACCGCGCCTTCACCGTTCTCGACCACGGGAGAGCCAATGAGGGACCGCGCGGATTCGTCCAAATGCGCGGCCCGGGAGGAATCGATGGCGACGGGGACTCGAGCTTTTTCGAAAATCATCCGCGAGCGCAGACGTCAACTCGACCTGACCCAGCGCGAGGTTGCCAGGCTAATCAGAACCTCGACTCCTTACGTGGGCCATCTCGAATCCGGCAAACGGCATCCTTCGGAAAAAATATTGAGCCGGTTGGCCGAAGTGCTTCGCATTGATCGGCGCGAACTCTTCTTCCTGGCTAATCCCGACACAAAGGTGCTGCTCGACGAAGAGCCCGCGCCCGTGCAAGAAAGTTCAGCGTGGGAGGAGTTTCGCAGTGACACGTCGATGCAGCGTCTGCATCGGATAACCGCACGCGAGATGTATATGCTTTCGCAGGTTGCCCTGATGGGCCAGGTCAGGACCTCGCGCGATTTCATATATATCTTGAACACCGTTCGACAGTCACTCGCGTCGTAGGGAACAGCCTTTAGCCACGACGAGCGTATGAGGCGTATCACGGGCAGGGTTTGCGGGGTTGAGAGTGAAAAATCGCGATGCTCACAGAATGGGCACTCACCCTATCAGTTGTTGCTAAACCCAGGCTGAACCTCGATTAGTGGTATCCCGAAAGCCGGGCAACGGGTAACGGCATGCACAATTGGGGGCTTCAAGACATATGGGGGGCAGTGATTGTATTGACTGGTTGGTATATTTGAGTACTTTACTAAGGCGCTCCTATTATGAGCGGACATTCGCTAAATCCGTCCGTACCTCGCAAGCTTCCGGGTCTCCGGGAGCCCGATGCGCTGACGGCTCGCGAAGTTGACGGGCTCGTCTCGAGACTGTTGACCGAAGTGAAGATTCCTTTCCCGTCACTGGGAAAACGAGTCCTCGGCCATCTGGCAGACCTCAAAAAGGTTCTTTCGACGGATTATACGGAGGGAGCGAAGCTGCCCTCCAAAGATCTTCTCAAGGAACTTTCCCACGTAGTTGAAAAAGAAATAAAATCAACTTCCTACGGCCCGCTCTGGCAACAGTGGGACAGCCCCGACTTGCTTCCGCGTCTTTCGAAGATTTTCGGACCGCGCGAAATCGAGGTTAGAGCCGAGCCTTACACCGAGGGCGCCGGACTCGCGCTGCGGGGATTCTTCTGCCGCGCCAGCGTGGGCGAGAAGAACAAGTTCGTCATCTTTCTCAACACCGCACATCATCCAGGCGCCGTGGTGGCAACCTTCGGCCACGAGCTCGGTCATTACATCTATGGCTCACTGGTCGGCGAGAAGGCCCCGATGGCGGCCTTCCTCGAAGGAACCTTCAGCAACCATCTCGAGCAGGAAGACGAATTGTTCGCGGACAGCCTGGTTGCTTTTTCCGCCTATGATCGCGACCTGATCAAGCGGATCGGGCCCCTTTACCGGGTCACGCCCGGCAGTTCCGAGGAGCTATTCACACGGATTCGCAAGGCCTACGGGACGATCGGTCCCCGCTTCAATCTCGATCTTACTAAATCCAAGATGGGCAACGTATGGCGGGTGCGCTATCTGACCTCTATGACGCATTTTTTCAAGCTGCGCTGCGCCCTTTACGCATCCTCGGGCCTCTAGTGTAACGTCTCCTAAATAAGTGCAGCACTCGCCCTGCCGTCGAACTGACGATTGGTGCACAGATTCCGCGCTTTTCAGGCACACTTCGGCTTGTGCCTCTATAGATATTTGCGAGACAATACACTAGTGAGACGCTTAGGTGGCGACAAGCACCTAATCGCCTTCCCTAAACAGGGTGGCCAGCACTTAAAACAGGGTGGCCAGCACTTAGCGAAGGGATTTTGTGCGACATTCTTTCGCCGCGCGATCTGCCACGACCCTCCGGCGAATGACGCGGCCGCACGGATAGCGGCCGCGAGATCCTTCACTCCGGCAGCCTCCGTTCAGGATGACGGAGAGAGGGCGTCAGGACGCCGGCCTAATAAACGTCTCCCGCACGGGCTCACTCTCCGTTGGCGCAGGGTAGATGGCCGTTTCGCTCAACGTACTGCCATAGGAGCAACCGCTCAGCGGCCTTGGTAAACGCTCGTGCCCTCGAAGCGGGCTCATGCTCATCTCCGGGGCCGTATGGCTCTACCAGCAAGGTTGAGACGTACAAGATTTTTCGTTGGCGCTTCTGAGTTTGCGGTACCTTTTCGCTGGACCGTGGGAGTTGGCACCCCTGAACGCCGTGCGGTCAAATTGCTTCAGCCTTTTTTGAGTCCGGCATTCTCAGCCGTGCTTTCTCCAATACACACGACGGCCTTGTCGAGTGGGTCGACTGCCACTGGCGGTCCTGATGAATAGTGCGCGAGGATATAAACGCCGCAAGCGCTTCCGGGAGCGCGTTCGCGGTCTTTCCAAGGTGTCCAAGGCGATAGGCGCTTAACGATCCATGGCATGCTCAGCTCGGGTTGCATGGATACCCCCCTTTTTGAGCGGGCAACTTGTGCCGCGCGCGGGCCTTACCCGGACGGATTCTCGACCCGGAGCCGGGTGAAGAAGTCCTCGATACGGTTGTAGTTGACGCCGAGGTCGCCGACGCCGTCGCGCGACTTCGAGCGCATCTCGACCAGGCTTCCGCCGCCGTCGGCCGCACGCACCTGGATCACGAAATCGTCCTTGAAGTGGAACAGGCTCGAGGTCGCAACCCCTTCGAGCGTATGGGTCTTCGGATCGGTGTAGGTGACCTCCCAGTCGGGCATCCGCGAGGCGAGCGCCTGTATCTGGGTAAACACCGTTCCCGGGTCGGCCTTGAGCCTAAGCGGCTCGACGTTGCCGTAACCCCGTTCCTGCGCGGCGGCGTAAAGCGCTTTGTTGTAGGCCATGTCGCGGCCGCGATTTGCGCGAAGCTGCTCCGCGTGAACGAACTCGGGCGGATTGTTCACGTCGGTGGTGATGTCGTTAATCGCGGGATATTTTGCAGTCGCGACAATTTTGAATACGACCGGGCTCGCGATTACGGCTCCGAGCACAAATCCGGCAATCGCCTGCGGACGCGCTCTCCTGCGCGGCTGCTTGCGCGTTACGAACAGCGCGATAATCCCGACGAACAGGGCAAGGATCGCGAGGAAAAATCCGAGCACAAAGATCTGAAACCCGACAAACGGGGCGGTGAAACGGTAATGCGCCGCAACGATCCCGCCCAGCACCAGGACCGCCGCGACCAGTCCGTCTATAAAGGCAAGCCATGCCGGTATCATTGCGCGCCCCTTTCGATTCGTCCGCGCCCGGCCGCCGGGCTGCTCATCGCTTTACGCCGCGCACGATAAATTGTGGAAGCACTAACAGGAACGTGCCGCGCTCCATCGCCCGGCTTATGTTCGCGAGCCACTCGTCCACCTCCGGCTCGGTAACCCTTCCCGAGTCGCGCGCATATCGCGCCATGCTCGCTCTCAGCATCGGCGTCGAGCGTCCCAGCGTGTCGGCGCCGGCCATCACTTCGACCTTCACGTCTGCGAGCCCGGCCTCGCGGAAAAGTCCGTAGAGCCGCCGCCCGATCTTCGGCTCTCTGAGCGCGATCGACTTCGCCGCGCCGAGCACGCGATCGTTGAGCTCGGCGCCCGCGGCGCCGGTATCGAGCGCGAGCATATCCCAGTCGCTGTCGGTCGCCACGACAATTCCGCCCGTGGCCGCGACCCGCGCCATCTCGGCAACAGTATCCGCCGCTGAATCGACGTATTCGAGCACGTTCTTGCAGAAAACCCGGTCGAAGCTCCGGTCCGGGAAATCGAGCGGAGGAAATCCGTCGCGCACGAACTCGGCCGGAAGTCCCGCTTCTTGTGCGCGCCGATTCGAGCGCTCGACGAAATCCGCGTTGATATCGACACCCGTAACCCTGCCCGAGGGAGCGACGCGGCGCGCCAGCTCCATCGCGGTATGGCCGGGGCCGGAACCGACGTCGAGCACGTGAAGGCCGGGGGCGAGTTCAAGCGGCCTGATAAGGGGTTCCATCGCGGGATGGAACGCGAGGATCTGGTCGTAGGCTTCGTGCCGTTCGGGTTCGATATCGATCCAGTGTTGCTTGTAATAGGGATTGTTGCTCATCGCGGCGCCCCGGCCGTTTGTTACAACAATCCGCGAAGAATTAGAAGAAGAGCACCGCGAATGGCGCAATCCTAATGTTCAAGCCGGTATGACCAAAGAACCTCACCGCGTCGTATTGGATTCGTCCTGCTATTCAGGACCTTGATGAGCGAGCCGGCTTCTCTCGCGGGCTCTCACCCGGCCACTCTTTTCGACCAACGCTGCCCGTCGTTTGACCGATCCCCTCGTCGGTGCCGCGCAACGCCCGCGCAAAGCGCCGCGTTCGCTGAAGAGCGCCGCCCTCTCCCGGGCGAGGGTCGGAAGGAAGTCGCGCGGGCTCACCCTCGGCGCCGAGCGGTTTGCGCTTCTCCCATGGCAAAACGGGAGAGTGAATGAAGATAATGCCGTCGAAGCCTGAGTGCCAGCGATAGCGGCGTTACGCGGGGACTTCGGCCTTGAGGAGGTCCGCGATGCCTTGTTCCACCGATATCCGCGGAATCCATCCGAGGGTCGCGCGCGCCGCCGAGGTGTCGGCCAGCGTGTCGCGCATGTCGCCCTTGCGCGCCTCGGCGCGCACCGTCGGACCGCCGATCAGCGCCGCGATCCGGTTGACGCTCACGTTGCGCCCATAGCCGACATTGAGCGCGCGCCCGTCGGCTGCCTCACAGTCCATCGCGAGCAGGTTTGCCGCGACCACGTCGCTCACGTGGGTGAAATCGCGGGTCTGCTCGCCGTCGCCGTGGATTTCGAGCGGGCGGCCCATTCTCCGCGTCTTCAGGAACGCCGCAATGACGGTCGTATACGCCCCCTCGGTCGTCATCCGCGGCCCGTACACGTTGAAGTAGCGAAGCGTCAGCGTCTCCATCCCGTAGAGCCGATGAAACATGCGGGTGTACTGCTCGCCCATGTACTTCTGAAGCGCGTACGGGTTGAGCGGATTCGGCGTCATCGTCTCGACCAGCGGCATCCGTTCCTGCGCCCCGTATACCGACGACGAGCCCGAGAAGACGAAGCGCCGCACTCCGGAATCGCGCGCGGCAATCAGCGCGCTCAGCGTGCCCACGGCGTTGGCCATGTGGGTTTCCATCGGATGCGCGATCGAGAGCGGAATCCGCGGCAGCGCGGCGACGTGGAACACGCAGTCCACACCGCTCATCGCGCGGGCGAGCGCGGCCGTGTCCTGCACCTCGGCCTCGATAAGTTCGGCGCGCGGGTTCAGGTTCTCGCGACGGCCGGTTGAGAAATTATCGACCACCCGCACGCGGCATCCGCGTTCGATAAGCGCGTCAACCAGGTTGGAGCCGATAAACCCGGCCCCGCCCGTGACCAGCACGAGCCTTCCCGCCTCAGCCGGGCTCATCGGACACTCCAAAACCGGGCTGGTCTTCGCTCCGCCAGCCGAAGTGGCGCACCCGGAAAGCAAAATTGCGACGCAAATAGCACTCGGATAAGCTAAATGATCCCCTGTCAGGGCCGGAATAGGAACTTAGCATGGCTACGGATGCCTCACGGATCAAGCTTCTTCGCGAAATCCTTGCCGAACGGATCGTGATTCTGGACGGTGCGACCGGAACCGCGATCCAGCAGA
Source organism: Deltaproteobacteria bacterium (assembly GCA_021817345.1). Lineage (GTDB taxonomy): Bacteria > Desulfobacterota > Binatia > Binatales > Binataceae > DTIX01. The sequence goes on from JAKAVC010000010.1 coordinate 8,130, forward strand.
TGCATCTCGGCCCCGAGGATTTCGGCGGCCCGGCGCTTGAAGGATGCAACGAGAACCTGGTGCTGACCCGGCCGAACCGGATCCGTGAGTTGCATCGCGGCTACCTGGAAGCCGGCGCCGATATCGTCGAGACCGACACTTTCGGCGCGACCTCGATAGTGCTTGCCGAGTACGGCTTGCAGGAGCGCGCGCGGGAGATCAACCGGCGCGCCGCCGAGCTCGCGCGGGCCGAGGCGGATGCGTTCAGCACGCCGAAGAAGCCGCGGTTCGTGGCAGGCTCGATGGGCCCGACGACGAAAAGCATTTCGGTCACGGGCGGCGTCACCTTCGACGAGCTCCGCGAGGCGTATCGCGAGCAGGCGCTCGGCCTTATCGAGGGCGGCGCGGACATCCTGCTGCTCGAGACCGTGCAGGACACTCTCAATTGCAAGGCGGGACTGCTCGGGATCGAGGCGGCAATGGAGGAAAGCGGGATTGCGGCTGCGGTCGCGGTCTCGGGCACGATCGAGACGATGGGGACGCTGCTCGCCGGGCAGGATATCGAGGCGTTTTACGTCTCGCTTGCGCATCGCGAGCTGCTCTGGATGGGCCTCAATTGCGCGACCGGCCCCGACTTCATGACCGACCATCTGCGCACGCTCTCGGAAATCTGCCGGTTCCACGTCTCGTGCGTGCCGAACGCGGGGCTTCCCGACGAGGAAGGGCATTACAACGAAACGCCCGAGATGCTGGCGGCGAAGGTCGCGCGCTTTGCCGACAACGGATGGCTCAACCTGGCGGGCGGATGCTGCGGCACGACCGCCCAACACATCCGGCTTCTCGCCGAGGCGCTCGCGGGCAAACGGCCGCGCCAGCTCTCCTCGCTCCGGCGCTCGGTCGTCAGCGGAATCGAAAGCCTGGTAATCGACGACAGCACCCGCCCGGTCGTGGTCGGCGAACCTACCAACGCG